>PMZS01000277.1:205-3446 GCA_003170115.1 Spirochaetaceae bacterium | reverse complement strand
CAACTACCCTGACACAGGGGGGTCCAGGTCCAGGTGATTGGTGGGCTCGTCCAGCAGGAGAAAACCGGCGCGGCGTGCGAGGCACCTGGCGATGGATACCTTTCGGACCATTCCGCCCGAGAGCGTCCCCATGCGCACCCCGAGGTCGCCGAGCCCCAGCTCGCGGCACACGGAGCGGAACGTGTCGGCAACCGACGCATGTTCTTCGACGCTCAAGGCCCCGTGGTCGGCATCGTTCTGGAAGCAGTACTCCTCAATCGAGGTCCCCGGACGGAAGAGAGGCCGCTGCGGCAGGGTGCTGATCGTCAACCCGCGGTTGCGCGAGACGGTGCCGGTATCCGGCATGATTTCTCCGGTGAGGATCTTCAGGAACGTCGATTTTCCCGCTCCGTTCCTCCCGATGAATCCTATCTTCTCGCCCGCGTCGATCCCCAGGGTCACCTGCTCGAACAATGGCGCGTCCACCAGGGTCTTGCTTACTGCGTCGAGGGACAGGACGTTCATGGGCGAGAACTATAGTCGCCCCGTGAAGGAAAGACAACGCGCACACCGAGATATGTCGCCGAAGTGTGCGCGTCTCAGGTCACGACTTCTTCACCACCAGGTCGGGGAAGAGCTTCTGCAGATTCGCGATCTTCGGCAGGTCCCAGTAGACGATGTACGGGTAGTCGGGGTTGTTGTCGAGGAAGTGCTGATGATACCCCTCCGCGGGATAGAAGGCCTTCAGGGCGACGACCTGGGTGACGATGGGCTTCGGGTACACTTTCGCCCGGTCCAGCATCCGGATGTACTCTTCCGCGACCTGCTTCTGGCCGTCGTTCGCGAAGAATATCGCGGACCGGTACTGGGTCCCATGGTCCGGACCCTGGAAGTTCAGCTCCGTGGGGTCGTGCCCGACGGCAAAGAAAACCTTGAGCAGGGTCCCGTAGCTGACCTTGAGGGGGTCATACTTGACCTGGATGGACTCGGCGTGCCCCGTGCTTCCCGTGCCGACCATCTCGTAGTGGGCGGTACTCATTTCCCCGCCCGAGTAACCCGAGGTGACATCGACAACGCCCTTCAATCGCTCGAAGACACCTTCCATGCCCCAGAAGCATCCCCCGGCAAGAACGGCCGTCTGTGTACCCTTCATCATGGCGGCCGTGTCCATTGGGGCAATGGGCATATCCGCCGCGGCGTTCGCCGCGCCAAGAACAAGCATCGCCGCCATCGAGAGCTGAGATGCGATTGTCAGTCGAAAAATTCGGTTTCTCATGATCAGAATGTACTGGGAATTCGTCACGAAAAGGTCACGAGGAAGTACAGAGTCGGTCACGGGAGGCGCGGAGGGTTGGGGATTGCCGGGGCCCGGGTGGAGAAACGGCTGGTGCAGCCTGTCAGACCTGAGCGGGAACGCGGACCAGGCCGGGGTATCCGTCAAATCCCGAATCAAAGCTCATGATCGTTCCGACGTCGTATCTGCGCATGATGGCCACGTGCAGGGCATCGCGCGCAGAGAGTCTCTGCGTTCCCTGAAGGATGTCCCTGGCCGCTTCCGCATCCTCGCGCTCGATGGGGAACACTGCATCGACTATGCCGAGTACGGCATCGAATGCAGGTTGAATGGCATCGCGCCTGTTGATCGCCATGTACCGATGAAGGATTTCCTGCAGTACCTCGGCATCAGTCACGATCCGGCGTCCTTCGGTGATGCACTTTTCCAGGGACCGCTGCGCTTCGAGTTTGTGGGCATGCTCGGCACCGACGAGGTACATCGGGATGTTGGAATCGATGAAGATCACAGGTCGTGACCGGGCAGGTAACCGGCATCGATTTCGGCGAGCATCACGTCGATCTCCGCCGCGGGAAACGAGTTGCGTACGGCGGCACGGACCACCTGGATTTTTTTGTCCGCTTCCTTCGTGGGATGTCGATTTTTCTCTGAAAGCAGCGCCCGGCGGACCCAATCGGCGACCGTGGTCTTCTGCTGGCGTGCGATTTTCTGCAAGTCCCTCATTTCCTCATCCGAAAGGATCACTTGAAGTCTCTTACTCATAGCCGTAGTATGCCTAACTCATATTCATGAGTCAATCGTATCAGCACGTGCCTCCCACTGACGGCAGTT
Organism: Spirochaetaceae bacterium; assembly: GCA_003170115.1. GTDB lineage: Bacteria > Spirochaetota > Spirochaetia > SZUA-6 > Fen-1364 > Fen-1364. The sequence goes on along the minus strand of PMZS01000277.1, from coordinate 1,342 downwards.
TCACCGTGAACTCGCTTCCCTTCCCCGGCTCGGAGGAGACGCTCACCGTGCCCTCGTGCAGCTCGGTCAGCCGCTTCACCAGGCTCAGGCCAAGGCCCGTGCCGGGGATGGCGGCGGTCTGCTCGTTGCGGGCCCGGTAGAACTCGTCGAACGCCTTCGCGCTGTCCTCGGGAGACATCCCGATGCCGTCGTCCTTCACCGACATCGTCACGTACATCCCCTCCCGGCCGATCCGCACCATGACGTGCCCGCTGTCGCGCGTGTACTTCACCGCGTTTTCCACGAGATTCGAGCAGACCATTGAGAGGGCGTCCCGGTCGGCGAGCACGCGCGCGCCCGCCGCGCAGTCCGAGATCTCCATCGAAATCCGGTGCTCTGCCGCCTTCTCCCGGTGGGAGTCCACAACCTCGGCCACGACATCCGCCACGACCACCGGCGCCCGTTTCAGCGAGAAATTGCCCGTCTGTATCGCCGTGAGGCTGATCAGCTCGTTGACCATCCCCCGGAGCGTCCTCACGCGGAGCAGGGCCCGCTCCAGCATGTGCCGCTCTTCCGCGGGGTCGGCCTTCAGCATGCCGCTGAGCACGAGGTTCAGCCAACCCTCGGTCGCCGCCAGGGGACTTTTCACTTCGTGGGCGACGAGTGACACGAACATGGATTTCGCCGTATCCAGCTTCTTCAGCTCCGTCACGTCGCTGAAAACCGCCACGGCACCCGATGTCTCCCCGCCGGGCTCGATGATCGGGCTTACGTTCACCATGTAGGTGAACGCCCCCAGGGGGATCTGCCGGGAGAGAATCATGAATCCGCCCGGAGAATCGAGGACGACGTTCACGATCTCCCGCACGTCGGCGCTCTCTATCTCTTCCAGGGGAAACGGGATGGGCCGGTGGGCGCAGTCAGGGAGGATGCGGGCCGTGGCGTTATTGCGCAGCACGACCAGTTTTTCCCTGTTGATCACCAGGATCCCGTCCGTCATCGCCGCGATGATCGTGTTGCTCCGCGAGCGCTCGGCGGCAACCTCCAGCAGACGCTTTTCGCGCTCCTCGCGAAGACGGCGCGCCTCGATGGACAAGGCTCTTCTCTCCAGGCCGTTCTTGATGGCCAGCAGGAGCTCATCGGGCGTGAAGGGCTTGG
>PMZS01000277.1:0-164 GCA_003170115.1 Spirochaetaceae bacterium | reverse complement strand
ATCAGCTCCAGCCCGGACATCCGGGGCATCTGCAGGTCGACCAGGAGAACCGCAAAAGGCCCTCGCTCCACGAGCTGTTCGAGGCCTGCCTTGCCGTCTCCTGCCGTCAAAACTTCGTAGCCTTCGGCGGCGAGGATCTTTCGACAGCCCTCGCGGACGCCCAG
>PMZS01000300.1 GCA_003170115.1 Spirochaetaceae bacterium | reverse complement strand
AAGCAACTTTCGCCAATCGCAAGGAGGCCGCCCGATGAACCCGCTAAAATCGATGGTTCTCATAGTCGCTGTCGCTGGCCTGAGCCTGATTACCGGCAGCGCCTTCGCCCTCCAGGGGGACTTCGGCGTAACCCTGGACACCTCAACCATGCTGAGCAGCGGTGTCGTCGACACCAGCGCCGAAAGCGTGTACAAGGCGGCCGCCTGGGGAGAGTTGTTCCAGAACCTTGCCAAAGGTGGATCGCTGGACCTCACCGCCCAGGGAAGCTATCGGTACACGGCTGAACGTCCCTACATATTCGACCTCGACCTTCTGCGGTTCACCGGGCTGTTTTCCGCGGCGCTGGGCGAGGGGACGGCCGTGGAACTGAAGGCGGGACGGTTCAATTTCAGCGACGCGACGAAGCTCATCCTTGACCAGACGATGGACGGCCTGCAGATCAGCCTGTTGTTTTCCGGTTTCCAGGTGCGGTTTGCCGGCGCCTACTCGGGCTTCGTGTTGAACCCCAGCTCCAACGTCCGCATTTCGGCGGACGACTGGCTGGAAGTAAACGACAACTCGGTCTTTTTCGGACCAAAGCGGCTTGTCGCGCAAGCGATGGTCGGATCCGACAGCTTCGCCCTCCAGGCCCTGGCCCAGTTCGACATGCGCGGGGACAGTGGCACCGAAATCGTCAACACCCAGTACCTCGGGATTGTCGGCACTCCCCGTCTCTCACCGAATTTCTACATGGACTACAACTTCACGGCGAGCTACGGACAATCGACCATAGGCAACAAGACCACCAACCTCATCTCGGCTCTCGGCGGCTTCGGCTTTCGGTTCTACGCGGAAAACCTTGCCGCATCCCAGGCTCATGCCCGCGTGACCTACGCGACTGGTTTCACCCCGATTGTGTTGCTGCTCAACAACTTCAGCCTGGAGGACTTTCGCCCTATCACCCAGCCGACAATCGGGCTCGCATTCTCGCCGCGGCTGGCAAATCTGCTCTACGTGGATGTGGGATACTCGTTCCGCCCCTTCTTCAAGAATCCCTCGTCCAGTTTATCCAACATAGAGCCGTTGGTGGGCGCCCTTGTCTTCTTCCGGGATCCTGTCCCGCTTCTGGTCAGCGGCACGCCGGCGGATATTCTCGTGAATGACCTGAATCCCAGCTCCAATGCGCTATACTTGGGAACGGAGATAGATGCAGGTGTCATGGCGCGCATATTCTCGGACTTGGGCCTGTCAGTGAAAGGCGGGGTCTTCGTGCCGAATTCCAGCGCGTTCACATCGAATCGTGGCATCGGGTTCGTGCTGAAGATCGAAGCTTCGGCTGCCATGTAACAGGGGGTCATGATGAAAAGGATTGGAATCGCGATTATCATCGCGTTGTTCGTGCTTGCGGTTGTTCAGGTCGGCGCGCAAAGCCGCGTGGTGTTCAGGACTGTCACGGGGAAGGTCGAGATCCAGAACCCCGGGGAACAGGCCTGGCTGCCGGCCACCGCCGGAATGGAGGTGCCCATACGGGCGACAATCTCGACCGGATTCGGCGGCGGTGCCATCCTCGAGCTGGGCGCGACGACCCTGACGGTTCGTCAGCTCACCCGGCTTCGCATCGATGAGTTGTCCACGCAGAACAAAGTGACTCGCACGAACCTGGTCATGCCGGTCGGTCGAATCCGCGCCGATGTCAAGAGCACCGCCGGCACCAGCACGGACTTCAAGCTTCGCAGCCCTGTTTCCACCGCCGCGGTGCGCGGCACCGGCTTTGAGACGGATGGCGCCTCTCTGAGCGTCTTCGAGTCTGTTGTCGCCTTCCTGTCGGAATCCGGGATCAGCATCAACGTAGGCGCAGGGGAAACTGGCGCGACCGGGGATGGCGGCTCCCCATCGGGCGGCGCCAACCAGCGAGATGCCAACACCGGCGTAGTCCCATACACCTCACCCACGGGAGGCGGCGGAAATGGGAATGGCGAACCGGGGCTTGGAATCGGCACCATCACGGTGCATTGGAACTAGGCGCGGCATGGAAAGGAGAACGACCATGACAAGGAACGCTTTCTCGTTCGCGGGGGTCGCGGGCCTCTTCATTGCTGTGGCGCTGTTGGCCGGCTGTTACGCCCCGCTTGTGAACCAGAACGGCAACCTCAATTTCGATCTCAAGGTTGGGGATCGAGCTATTCTCAATGGAAACTCCCAGGCTATCGTGCTCATTGTCAACTCCGACAGTGAAGCCTCCCTCAAAGAGATTCTCTATCTCATTGGCAAGAGCAAAACCGGCCTTTCCGGATCAGAGAAGGACCGGCTCACCACGCTTGCCAAGGAAATGGCCACCAGCGGGCTCGTGAAAATCGGAGGCTACCCCTTCTACCTGACGACCTTGAACGGCAGTGACACGTCCGGATCCTTCCAGATTCCGGGCATTCCCGGGGGGCGCGACTACTTCGTGAAGCTTTTCGTGCTCAATTCGACCGTCTCCTCATTCACGGCGAAAGACGTCGATGAGAATTTCTGGCAACTGATTCAGTATGTGAACTGGATTTTCGACAACGAGGGCTCCTATGTGTCGGACTATGCAGCATGGCAAGACTGGCAAAACTGGCAGCCTACCACGGGCCAGCTAGTGTCGGTGAAAGGGGGCGAGTCCGCTTCAGTCACTATGAATCTTTCCGCTCTCCCTTAGCTTTCGGTAGCACGGCCGGCACCGCCTCCGTGAAGGCTTTCTTGAACGCGGCGCCGACCATGGAGAATGTGCGTTCACGCGAGGTGACAGGCGGGAACTCTTCCCTTCTGCGGCGCTTTCGATGTACCGTTGCCCTCTATGATCGGCTCGATACCGGGAAGCTCGGGAAAGCGAAGACTGAAGTTCATCGGCTGCGAGATCATCTACCGCGAAGCGTGCTGGCTCGCCGCGACATCGCCGGCCCTCGTGGACGTGGAATTCCTGCGCAAGGGTCTGCATGACCTGGAGACCCCCGACATGGTGGCGCGTGTGCAGGCGGCCATCGACGAAGTGGACCCATACACCGGCTACGAGGCGGTGCTCCTCGGCTATGCACGGTGCAACGACGGCCTGGTAGGAGTCACGGCACGTGACCTCCCGCTCGTCCTCCCGCGGGGGCATGACTGCATCACGTTCTTCTTCGGGTCGCGCTCAGCCTACCGCGGCTACTTCGACGCGCACCCGGGCACCTACTATCTCACCAGCGGCTGGTCCGAGAGAAACCTGGAAGAAGGCATGGACTATGCGAAGCCCGCGTACGGGAAGCAGGGCGTGATGGGAAAGCTCGGGCTCACGGAAAGCTACGAGGAGATGGTGGAAAAATACGGCAGGGAGAACGCGGAGTTCCTGGCCGCCACGCTCGGGGACTGGCGGAAAAACTACAGCAAGTATCTGTACCTGACAATGGGCGTGTGCGACGAGACCACCCTCATCGAGGCGGCGCGCGCTGATGCCCAACGGCTGGGATGGCAGTTCGAACTGCGCGAGGGGAGCCTGAGCCTCCTCTCGAAGCTCTTCAATGGACCGTGGGACGATGACTTCCTGATCGTGCCCCCGGGGAAACGGATCGTCGCGCGCAACGACGAGATGATCCTGGACGTGCAGTAAGTCTCAGCGGGGATCCTCTGGCAGGTTCGCCAGGTCGAATGGCGTCCCCTGGTAGACGCAGTAGTTCAGCCAGTTCGAGTACAGGAGGTGGGCATGTGACCTCCATGTCACCAGCGGATCACGTCGCGGATCGTCTCCTGGAAAGTAGTTCTTCGGGACGGCGATCGGAAGCCCCTTTGCCACGTCACGATCGTATTCCGCCTTCAGGGTGAGCCGGTCGTACTCGGGGTGGCCGGTGACGAAGATCATCCGCCCGCCATCGGACACCGCCATGTAGACCCCCGCCTCCTCGGAAACGGCGGCAAGCTTCAGCGACTTCACCTTCAGGATGTCGGCCTCTCGAACTTCCGTGTGGCGCGAATGCGGCGCAAGGAACACCTCGTCGAATCCGCGCAGGATCGGCTCGTGGGGATCCAGGACCCGGTGGGGAAAGAGCCCGAACACTTTCGTCGGAACCGGATACTTCGGCACCCCGTAGTGATGGTACAGGGCGGCCTGGGCGCCCCAGCAGATATGCATGGTCGACCACACGTTCGTGCGGCTCCAGTCCATCAGCCGGACCAGCTCGGGCCAGTAGTCCACCTCGTCGAAGGGGAGAGTTTCCACCGGCGCCCCGGTGATGACCAGGCCGTCGAAACGTTCGTGCAGCACCTCGTCAAGGGACTCGTAGAAGGCGTCGAGATGTTCCTCCGGAGTGTTCTTCGATTCGTGCGTGCCCATCCTGATGAAGGTGATGTCCACTTGCAGGGGACTGTTGCCCAGGAGCCGGAGGATCTGGGTCTCCGTGACGATCTTGGTGGGCATGAGATTCAGAACGGCGATGCGGAGGGGCCGGATGTCCTGGTGGACGGCCCGCTCCGTGGTCATCACGAAGATGTTCTCCTCCGAGAGGATCTTGCGGGCCGGCAGGTCGTTCGGGATCCGTACGGGCATCTCTTTCCTCCTGAGGCAGTATCCGAAAAAGCGCGTTGTTTGAAAAGTGGGAGTTAATGCAGCATTCGTCGCTTGTTGCGGATGTAGTCCGCGAACAGGAACTCGCCCAGCTTGTCCGCCTGGGCATAGTACGCGCGCCCCCGGTTCAGACGCGTGAGCTCGTCCACGAAGTCCACCAGGTCGGAATCCTGCGCCAGCATGAAGGTCGTGATGGTGATGCCGGCGCGTCGGCAGGCGGACGCCGCCTCCAGTGTCTGGGCCAGGATCTTCGGATCGAACCCGTAGGGGTTCTTGTAGACCTCGCCGTTCTCCGTGATCGCCGTGGGTTTGCCGTCCGTGACCATGAAGATCTGCCTGTTGGACTGGCGGGTGCCTTCCAGGATGCCCTGCGCCATTTCGAGCCCCGCGCGCGTGTTCGTGTGATACGGGCCCACTTGGAGATAGGGGATGTCCTTGATGGCGATCTCCCTGGCCTCGTCCCCGAACACCCCGACTCTCAAGGTGTCCTTCGGGTAGCGCGTGAGGATGAGCTCCGTGAGCGCCAGCGCCACCTGCTTTGCCGGAGTGATGCGGTCCTCCCCGTAGAGGATCATGCTGTGGCTGATGTCGATGAGGAGCATGGTGGCGCAGGAGGAAAGGTGTTCGGTCTCGTAGACCTCGAAGTCCTCCTCGGCAAGCGAGATCTCCTCCACGCCTCCCCGCTTTACGGCGTTGGAGATGGTGCCCAGCGCGTCGATCTGCGTCACCGAGTCCCCGAATCGGTACGGCCGCGTTTCGGTGAGCCTCTCGTCCCCGTTGCCCGTGCTGGGCACGCGGTGCTGGCCGAAGCCGGACTTCTGCAGCCCGTTGAAGATCTGGTTCAGGGAATCCTTGCGGATGATCTGTTCTCCCTTGGCCGTGAGAGCATACCCGCCCTCCTTCAGCTTCTCGATGATCCGCTGCTCTTCAAGCTGCCGGCGGAACTCTTCAAGGTCGATGTCGGGGTCCAGCGACCCCCGCTCCTGCAGGTACTCCATCCACTTGAAGACCTTGTCCACGTCCCCCCCGGCCATGAGCATGAGATAGTTGAAGAGGCTCATGAGGTCCTGAAAGCTCTTCAGGAGATCCTGGAGAGTCTGGTCCCACTCGGAGTATTCCCAGCGCATGCCGGCCGCCTTCCTAGTTGTCAGCGTTGCCGGACATGTGGTCGAACATGGCCTTCAGCATGTCGCGGTACGCGGTCTTCAGGCCCTCCTCGCGCTTGGACACCATTGAATGCTGGTGCAGTCCCTCCAGGACGAACTCCATTCCCAGCGCCAGCCCGTCACCGTCCTTCAGGTCGAGGTACTTCGCCGTGATCTCCTTCAGCCCCGTCACCTTCTCCAGCCGCTTCACGTAGTCGTCGTGGGTCATCTCGTCGGAGGTCTCCACCGTATTGCCCTTGGAGAACCACGCAAGGATGGGCTGGAAGGGCGACGGCTCCTGCCTGCTGGCGGGCTGCTCCTCGCTGCCTTCTTCGCTCTTCTTCTGTTTCTTCTTCTTCGGAGAAGGGTCGGGGAACCAGCGGTGGAACGTCTCCTTCACCGCTTCCCCGATGATCTTCCGCGCCACGATGGCCGCGCCCTGCTGCTCCCCCTCGTAGACCAGCTCCACCTTGCCGGTGATCGCCGTGACCGCCGCGTGCAGGTCGCCGATGCGGGGGTAGACCTTCTTTTCTCCCTGCACGATTGCGCGCCGCTCCATGTTGCTCATCACGTTTTCCAGGAGCGAGATGCTCATGCGGGCGGAGACCCCCGAGGCCTGGTTGACATATTCACTGATCCGGGCTGCAAAGGCGACCTCTTCCACCAGCTCGCGGAACCAGTCCGGCATGGCGAGCTGGATGCCTCCGCCGCGCTCGGTCCATGCTTCCTGCGCCGTGATTCGCATCGCGGCTTCCCGGGAAGTGGGGTAGTGCGTGATGATCTGCGAGTCAATGCGATCCTTCAGCGGGGTGATGATGTTGCCCCGGTTCGTGTAGTCCTCGGGGTTGGCGGAGTAGACCATCAGGATGTCCAGCTGCATGCGGATGGGAAAGCCGCGGATCTGGATGTCTTTCTCTTCCATTATATTAAGCAGGCCGACCTGGATCCTCGGGGGGAGATCGGGCAGCTCGTTGATGGCAAAAATGCCGCGGTTGGTCCGGGGAATGATCCCGAAGTGGATCACTTCCTCGTCGGCATAGGCGAGCTTGCGCGTGGCGGCCTTGATGGGGTCGATATCGCCGATCATGTC
>PMZS01000212.1 GCA_003170115.1 Spirochaetaceae bacterium | reverse complement strand
CGCGTGAGATGCCATTCGTCAGACCCCCCTCGAACCAGTCATGACAAAATACTGGTGCCGAAGGGCGATGACCAGCAATTCTACTTCCAGGCGGCGAGCATCGACTGGATGTACGTGTACAGCTCACCGGTCTGTTTGGCGGAGATCTGGTCCTCCGGGAATGGGGGCATCTGGCTCTCCGATCCGTTCGGCATCTTCGGGGAACGGACGAAGGCCGTGAACGCGGCGGCGCTCGCCAGCGTCCTGGATTTCTTCAGGGGCAGCTCGGCCACGATCACGTTCCCCCCATTGGGGTGGCACGCGGAGCAGTTCGCCGCGAAAAGGCGCTGACCCGCGGGCGCTGCCTGCGTGGTTCCCGACGGTGCCGTCGCCGCCTTTGCGGCTGCGGGGACTGCCTCCGGGGCAGGCGACCAGCCGCCGTATACCAGCTTGCCGCCGAACCATCCGAGGCCGACAACCGACACGACCGCCAGTGCGTACACGACCATCATCGGGGTCGTGCGGACCTTCAGCTCGCTTCCCATGATGATGCCGACGGCCAGGAGCACGATCACGGCGCTGGCAAGGATCATTTTGTACTTGATCGGGGGGAGGAGGGCGCCCTTGAAGAAGTGCAGCCAGTCGAACACGCCGAAAAGGATCGTGGGGAACACGAAGAGGAATGCCAGTATGGAGACGTGGCGGGCCGTGACCTCGAGGTTCTTCTTTCCGAAGAGCACCGCCGCCAGGAAGAAGAGAAATGCGCCGATCACCAGGGCAATGGGAAAATGGGTAAGCGGGGCATGCAGGGGATCGGTGAAGCCGGCCTTCGCGATCAACACGTACANNCTTTCCTTTCTGCATGGGCGGATTCGTCAGCATGGTAACTGCTGAATCGAAAACCGTCTATCGGAGCGATTTTTCATACGACGCGATCTCCTGCCGCAGCTTCACGGCGGAGGCCGGATCCATCAGCCCCGTGCCCTGGAACACCTGCTCGGCGTGAGAGATGTCCGTCCCGTAGTATGCGGCGTTTGCGTCATAGTCGATGTTGAGGGTCCCGCCCTGGAGGGCAACCCCGACGAAGATGCCCCGGCTGCGGGAGTAGGAATAGATTTCCGCCCGCAGGTCCGCGTCCGTGACGGCGGCAGCTTCCCGGCCCAGGGACCCCGCCGAGATGGAGGCCGCCACCCCCAAAGTGGCGCCCCCGCGCAGAACCTGCTCCACGCTGTCGCGGGTGCGGAAGAACAGGACGATATCCGCGGACTGGACGCCCACCTGCCAGCCCACGCTGCCGCCGGCGAGAGAGATGAACAGCGGCCGGCTCCAGCCGTCCTTGTCGCGGGCCACAAGGATCCCCCTGCCTCTCTGCACGCCGACAATGAAGCTTACCCGCTGGACCCGGGGGATGATGGCGATCCCATAGGCCTTCCTCATCAGGGCCGCCGGCACCTGGTACTCGGGCACGGAAGTGAGGGCGTGAAACACCTCGGTTGCGTCCTGCACCCGGTTGGCCTCGGCGCGCTGGGCGAACGCGGGCGCGGCGCACGCCAGCACAAGCGCAACGGCCGCGGCGCAGACTCCAAATGATCGGCTGCCCATGGTGGCACCCCCTTCAACAATGAAGAGTAGCGCGCCCTGGCATCCTGTTCCAGTGCGGAGGCGCCTTCGGCGACGCCATTCTCAATTTGCGCGCCCCGCGGCCGATATTCATTGGAGGGGGGTCTCGTGATTGCTTTTGGCAGGAGGGTCACTCCTGCGATTTCCGCCCTGGTCATCGGACTGGGCTGTCTCACCTTTCTCTGCATCGTCTCCCTGGCGCTGCACCTTGCGCATGTCGGCGGGCCGTCGGCCGTGCCGGGTGCGTTTCTGCTGGAGGCTTTCTCGTGGGCGGGCTTTTTCGTCCCCCTCTACCTCTTCGCCTGCGCGGCGCTCCTCCTGGGCAGGGTCTTCAGGAAGCGCTCGGCCCTCCTGCTCATGTTTTCCATCGTCCCGTTCCTCACGCTGAGCCTGCTGTTCCATGTTCTTTCACGGTCTTCCTCGCTCCTCCCGCAGGCCCTCGCGGACTCCTTCGGCGTCGTCCCTTCGGCGCTCCTGCTCTTCCTTCTCCTGGCCCTGGAGACCATTTTTCTCTTCACGCTGCCCTATGGAACCCGGATCGCACGGACGGAAGAAGGACGGGCGCGCGCGCTGCTCCCTCTTTCCGTTATCGAGACGCCGGAGCAGACGCCCGTCGAAGTGGTGGTCGAGGCAGTCGTCCTTGATGGCCCTTCCGAGCCTCCGCAACCCGAGCCGCTCGAAGAGGAGCGGGAAGTGCCACCCGCGGCTCCCTCGGTCATCGCTGCGGACCGAAGGGACGCATTCGTTGTCACTCCGGGTCCCGAGCAGGAGGAGCTCCCGTTCCCGAAGCTGGCCGGTACGTCGAAGACGTACGGCATTCCCGTGCACCACGTCTTGAAAAACCGTGACGGCAACGAATACTGGATCATTGACGATGAGACCAGGCGGGCATCCCGGATCCTCACGGACGCGTTAAAAGAGTTCAACATAGACGCGGAGGTGACGGGGATCAGGAAGGGTCCCGTCATCACGCTGTTCGAAGTCCTGCCGGCGCCGGGTGTGCGTGTGTCCAAGATCGCGAACCTCTCGGACAACATCGCCCTGCGCCTTGCCGCGCCGAGCGTCCGGATTGTCGCCCCCATCCCGGGCCGGCACGCCGTCGGCATCGAGGTGCCCAACAGGGTCCGGTCCATCGTGTCGTTCAAGGAGATGGTCTCCCTGGATGTCATGCAGAAATCCGCGTACGAGATCCCCCTTGCTCTCGGGAAGGATATCCTCGGAGAGGCGCAGGTGATCGACCTCGTGCAGACTCCGCACCTGCTGATCGGAGGAGCCACCAACTCGGGCAAGAGCGTGCTGGTGAACTCCATCATCTGCTCAATACTTTTCCGGCGAAGCCCGGACGAGGTGAGGCTCTTCCTCATCGATCCGAAGATCGTGGAGCTGAAGCTGTACAATGGCTGTCCGCACCTGCTCACCCCCGTGATCACGGACCCCCGGAAAGCCTTCCAGGCCCTGCAGTACTGCATCTCGGAGATGGAGAGGCGCTACACCCTTCTGGATGCGCTGGGAGTGCGGGACATCCGCGCGTTCAACAAGAAGGCGAAGAAGGAACGCGTGCAGCGGCTGCCGTACATCGTGATCGTGATCGACGAGTTCGCCGATCTCATGGCTACAACCGGCAAGGAGCTGGAGTCCACACTCGCGCGGCTGGCGGCCATGGCCCGGGCAATTGGCATCCACATGGTGCTGGCCACGCAGCGCCCTTCGATCGATGTCATCACCGGCCTGATCAAGGCGAACATCCCCTCCCGTATCGCTTTCATGGTTGCCAACAAGTTCGATTCCCGGATCATCGTGGACGCGGTCGGCGCGGAGAAGCTGCTCGGCAAGGGCGACATGCTGTTCTCCGCAGCGTGGAATCCGTTCCCCGTCCGCATCCAGGGCGCATACATCGACGACGACGAGATCGACTCGGTGACCGAGTACGTGAAGAAGCTGGGCCCTCCGCAGTACATCGAGGACGAGGTCTTCTTCGACGAGGACGACACGAGCGA
>PMZS01000092.1 GCA_003170115.1 Spirochaetaceae bacterium | reverse complement strand
CTTCCCGGGCAGGACGCGGTCGTCGGCCACCGCAATCCCGATCCCCTTGGTGAGAAAGGCGAGCTCACGAAGCCTGTTGGAGAGCACGTCAAAACTGAACTCGATGTCCTCGAAGATCTGCTTGTCGGGCTTGAACCGTGTCATGGTTCCGTGCCGGGTGGTATCCCCCGTGATCGTCACCGGTTTTTCCGGGACACCGCGGACGTAGCGCTGGTAGTGGACGAGCCCTTCCCGGTGTACCTCAACTTCGCACCACTCCGAGAGCGCATTCACCACGGATGCGCCTACCCCGTGAAGCCCGCCTGAGACCTTATACGTGTTTTTGTCGAACTTCCCCCCGGCGTTCAGCTTGGTCATGACGACCTCGAGGGCACTGACCTTTTCGGTCGGATGCACGTCCACGGGGATTCCGCGGCCGTCGTCTTCCACGAGAACCACGTTGCCCTTCAGAAGCTGGACGGAGATGGAGGTGCAGGCGCCCACGAGCGCCTCGTCGATTGAGTTGTCCACGATCTCAAAGACGAGTTGGTGCAGGCCGTCCAGGCTGGTGGAGCCAATGTACATGCTGGGCCGTTTTCGGACGTGCTCCAAGCCTTTGAGAACTTGTATGTTGTGGGCGCTATAGGTTTCGTGCATGGGAAACGGTCGTGCGGCTCCTCATCACCATACGAAGAAACCGGGAAAAAATCAATCCGGCTTCAAAGGCCTGAATCGAGCGCATTTCCCGCGTACATCTGGAATTGGGAGAAGCCGACAGTCTGAAACCGGAGTGTGGCGCGCCGCGGCTGCACTTGCCGGACGGAATACGATGGTTTAGACTTCACCCGCAAGGTTGTGTGAATAAGCTGTGGATAGACAATGACGATTTCAATCGCAACGAGCGGACTCAAGGTGAGCAATCTCATTGATGCAAATTGTTATATGCCTCACAAAGATCGAATTGCAAAGTATTACTATATATCGAATTATTGTAGACGCCCGGGTGGGGATGCACAACCTGGCCTGCTTTCCACCCGGAAACCTGTTCAGCTCATGACGGGCGAGATACTCCGGAATGTGAACAAGCTGTGGATAGATTGGCGATAAGAAGGGGAAAATCCCGTGGAGTCAGGTAAGAAGAGCTACGAGGCCTTCTGGAAACAGGCCCTCAAGGACCTCATGGACGACATCTCCGAGCAGGAGTTCTCCACGTGGTTCAGGGGAATAGAATACATCGGAAGCGGCGATTCACAGATCGCACTCTCTGTTCCTTCATCCTTCATCAAGGATCAGATATCCCAGAGATACCTGACCAAGATAGAAGAGAAACTGGCGGAGCTCGCGGGACAGGAGCTGGCCGTGAAGTTCTCAATCCAGAAAAAAGCCTCATCAAAGGGGAGTCACGAAGAGGGGGGCCGGTTGCAGAAAGCGGAAGAGACCGTCACGCGCAAGCGCCAGCATCCCCAGCTGAACAAAGAATATACCTTCGAGCGGTTCATCATTGGAGAGTCGAACTCATTCGCCGCGAATGCGGCGCTCGCCATCTCCCGAAACCCGGGCACCGGCTACAATCCCTGCCTGATCTATGGTGGCGTCGGCCTTGGAAAAACACACCTCGTGCAGGCCATCGGCAACTCCGTGTACCACGAGTTTCCCGACCTGAAGGTTGCGTACGTGACGGTGGAAACCTTCGCCAATGAGTTCATCCTCTCCATCCAGAAAAAAACCGGTCACCAGTTCAAGAACAAGTACCGGCTCGTCGACGTCCTCCTCATCGACGACATCCAGTTCCTCGAGGGCAAGGAGGGGACCCAGGAGGAGCTGTTCCATACCTTCAACGCCCTGTACGACGCGAACAAGCAGATGCTCTTCACCTCTGACAGGCCCGTGGCGGAGATCAGAAGTCTTTCCGACAGGCTGCGCAGCCGTTTCGAGCGCGGCTTGAACGTCGACCTACAACCACCGAACTACGAGACCCGCATGGCCATCCTCAACCGCAAGGTGGAGGAGAAGAAGGTGAACATCCCCGACGAAGTCGTGGAGGTGATCTGCCGGAACATCAACACCAACGTCCGAGACCTCGAGAAAGCGCTCACAAAGCTCATCGCCTATGCGGAGCTCGTGAACAAGAACATCACGCTGGACATCGCCCGGCAGCAGCTGAAGGACTTCTTCGCTCAGCCCAGCCAGAAGAACATCACGATCGAGCTCATCCAGAAGATCGTCTCCGACTACTTCGGCCTGTCCTACAAGGACTTGCGCGGCAAAAGGCGGACAAAGGCTGTCGCGTTCCCCCGCCAGGTGGCCATGTACCTCTCCCGTGAGCTCACCGAATATTCCACGACCGAAGTGGGGGCAGAGTTCGGCGGGAGGGACCATACGACCGTCATGCACGCGTGCCAGAAAATCGAGGACAGGATGAAGCTGGATCCGAACATCGAGCCCACCCTGCAGACCCTCCTGAAACAAATAAAGGAGAATAATGTGTAGACAGGTATGGCCTACAAGCCACCCATACCTTGTGGATATCCGGTTGATAACCATGGCTTCCACGCACGGAAAGCTGTGTGGTTCTCTGTTGACAGGATGGCGCTCATTGTGCGAAATCCCCGTGAGGGAGATCGGAAAGAGGCGATTGTGGAGAACCGGGGGAAAACCTCGTGCACTTGTTCTTTCAGGTATTTCCTTTTTCAGCAGAAAGTTGCCTGTGTTCTGCACAATCCAGCCGTGCCTACCGGTACTACTACTGTTCTAGAATTCTCTAGAAGATAGAGAAGGAGGAAAAGATGAAGTTCACCTGCTCTCGTGATGACATCCTCAAGGAAATATCTGTCGCGCAGGAGGTCATCTCGTCAAAGAATTCCCTCTCGGTTCTCTCCAACGTCCTGCTGACCGCGGCCAAGGGTGAGCTGAAGCTCCAGGCCACGGACTTGAAGGTGGGATTCGAGACCAGCCTGCCCGTTGAGATCACGCAGGAGGGAACCACGACGGCCTTCTGCGACAAGCTGCTGAACATCCTGCGATCACTGCCGGAAGGCGACGTGGAGCTGGAACAGTCCGATCCGACAATGCTGCGGATTCGGCCCCTGTCCAAAAAGGTGGACTTTCAGTTGCGGTGCATTCCCTCGGACAAATACCCCGAGCTGGCGCGTGCATCGGACAGCATGTACTTCGATTTCCCCCAGAGGGACTTCAACGAGATGGTGTCCCGGACCCTGTTTGCCGTCTCGGACGACGAGACGCGCTATTTCATGAACGGCATCTTCCTGGAAAAGAGAGATGAGAGCCTCATCATGGTGGCGACGGACGGACGGAGATTGTCTTTCATCTCCCGCAAGATCCCCGTGCGCATGGAAAACATGAAAGGCGTGATCCTTCCGCCGAAGATACTCACGATCGTGCGCAAGCTCTCTTCGGGTGAGGGCTCGTTGTCCCTTGCCTTGACCGACAAGAACGTATTCATCCGCCTGGGTGCAACCCGGCTCTCCTCCAACCTCATTGACGGGCAGTTCCCTGATTACCGCAGGGTGATTCCTGACAACCAGAAGTACCGGGCGACGGTTGAGAAGAAGGCGCTGGAAGATGCCCTGCGGCGCGTGTCGCTCCTCGTAGAGCAGAAGTCCCGAAAGGTTGTCTTCTCGCTTTCGGAGGCGACCCTCACCATCATGTCCAAGGAAAGTGAGCTGGGAATCGCCACGGAAGAGCTGCCCTGTGAATACGCGGGGCCCCAGATGTCGTTCGCGGTGAATTGCTTGTACATGAGCGAGCCGCTGCGGGAGATCGCCAGTGAGACGGTGACCCTGGAGTTCAGTGACGTGAACAAGGCCATCACGCTCCGGCCCGCCCCCGATGAGGGGTACACGAACATCATCATGCCCATGCAGCTGGATTGACGTGCAGTCGGATTGATGGGCTTTGAGAGGCTGCGATTCTTCAACTTCCGCAACCTGAAAGACCGCGAGCTCTTTCTTGGGGCCCGGCAGGTCTTCCTCGTCGGCCGCAACGGCCAGGGAAAAACGAACCTCCTGGAGGCAGTTCACCTTCTCTCGGTCGGTTCCTCCTTCCGCGAAAAACGCGATGCCGCCCTGTCGCGTGACCCTTCCAGGACGACGGGGCTTTTCGCGAGCTTTGCGGCTGGCGGGGCGGCAGTGAAGAGCCTCAGCCTGCAATTCTCGCCGGACCACAGGAAAGAGCTCCGCGTGGATGAGAAGACCCTCGCCGACCGACGCGGCCTTCTCTCCGAGATGCTCTGCCTGTGTTTCGTTCAGCAAGACATGGAGTTTATCGTCGGCTCCCCCGAGGACCGGCGTCGCTTCTTCGACCAGACGCTCGTTCTTTCCGATCTCTCCTTCCTCGATGCGCTGCGCACGTACCGTCAGGTGCTGAAGTCGAGGAATCTCTGTCTCAGGGAAAATCGCGACGATGTCCTTGAGGTCTATGACGGCCAGCTTGCGGCCCAGGGGCTCATCCTGCAGAACCGTCGCGCCGAGCTGGTACGGGAGTTTGATGCCCTGTTCGGCGCCCTTCTTGCGGAGATCTCGGGCGCCGAGCAGGAAGTTCGGATACGTTACCGGCCCTCCTGGGAAGGTCTTTGCACGACCGATGAGGTGATGGGGCATCTTGCACTTCGTCGGGAGCGGGACAGGCTCATGGGCGCGACCACCTCGGGACCTCATCGGGACCTGTGCTCGTACGAGCGGGAAGGAAGAGAGTATTCGCACTTCGCCTCCACCGGCCAGCTCCGGCTTTGCGCTCTTGCGCTTCGCGTCGCCCAGGCCCGGTATCTCTCGGAACGGACCTCGCGCAAGCCCGTGCTCCTCGTCGACGACGTGCTGCTCGAGCTCGACCCGGGAAAGAAGAGCGCATTCCTCGCCCGGTTTCCCAGCTACGAGCAGGCATTCTTCACCTTCCTTCCGGACGAGGGCTGGCGGTCATACCGCACGCCCGACACCCTTGTCCTGGAGGTGGAGGCAGGGGATTTCCGGGAACCCGGGGAACTGCTTCGATGAAAAGAGTGGGCGATCTTCTCCGGGAGTTCCTGAAGCAGAAGGGGTGGCTGGAGGGAAACCCCTACGAGCCGCTTTTCGTCCAGTGGCAGAAAATAGCCGGGGCGGCGATAGCAGCGCATGCACGGCTGGTGGATGTGCGCAATGGCATCCTCATTGTCGAGGTGGATCACCCCGGCTGGCTCCAGATGCTGCGGCTCCGCCAGGATGCTCTCCTGGAGGGTGCCCGGAAAGCGGTTCCACTGGCGTCCGTGGACGGAATTCGCGTCCGGGTGGGCGGCCAGGGCAGGTCTGACCGTTGACAGGGAGCGGCATCCAATCTATATTC
>PMZS01000157.1 GCA_003170115.1 Spirochaetaceae bacterium | reverse complement strand
GCCACTGCCGCAGTCCACATCGGAGCCACTCCTTCCTCCCGGCTCCCCAACGTTGGCGCAACATAGAGCACCGTCTTCCCGCTCCTCCAGCTTACGCCCAGCCTAGTTTCTGCGGGGAACGGCTCGGTTCGTTCCGCCGTCGATCAGCAGCCGCAGCAACCGCAGCCGCCGCCGGCGGCGCACGATTCCGCCGGTTCCTCGGCCGCCAGGTCGTCGAACTTCCGGTTCAGGACCGCTGGCGGGTTCAGCCCGACCGCGCGGTCAGCCTCCTGGCCACCGCGGAAGAAGATCAGCGTCGGCACGCCTTGGATGCCGTACTTGCCCGAGAGCTCAGGTTCCTCCTCGGCGTTGACCTTCACCACCTTGACGCGGCCGGCGTAGTCGGCGGCGATCTCGTCGATGGTCGGGGCGAGCATGCGGCACGGCATGCACCACTCGGCCCAGAAATCCACCAGCACGGGCATCTCGGAAGTCCGAACGAGCTCGAAAAACGAGGGAGGAAGCCCGTTCGTACGGCCGTCATTCATCACCGCAAAGATACTCACGGCAGCGACCCCGTGCAATTTAATAGCGAAGCCGCTACACTCCCCTCATGTCTTCACACACGCATGTTCCGACCCGGGCCGAAGCCCTCGAGCTCTTCCTCTCGCACAACACCACCGAAAGCCTGAAAGCGCACGCCCTGTCCGTGGAAGCGGTGATGCGGCATTATGCCCGAAAGTACGGCGAGAACGAGGAGAAATGGGGAATCATCGGCCTCGTGCACGACATCGACTACGAGAAGTACCCCGAGCTCCACTGCCGCAAGAGCCAGGAAATCCTTACCGAGGCGGGATGGCCCCCTGAGTGTGTCCATGCCGTGGTGAGCCACGGATGGGGAATCTGCTCCGACGTGGAGCCCACCGAACGGATGGAAAAAGTGCTCTACTCGGTCGATGAGCTTACCGGCCTTGTGAAGGCCTCCGCGCTCATGCGGCCGTCTCGAAGCATCCTCGACATGGAAGCCTCCTCAGTGAAGAAGAAGTGGAAGGACGCGAGGTTCGCGGCCGGCGTCAACAGGTCCATCATAGAGAAAGGCGCCGCGATGATGGGCGTGGAGATCGGCGAGCTCATCGCGGAAACGATCCTGGGCATGCGGCCGGTGGCAAAAGAGATCGGGCTGGCAGGGACCGTCGCGCAGACCTGAGTATTCATGCAGGTGTCCGCAGCGCCTCCCTCGACCTCTCGGCGTAGAATCGATCAGCGTCGGAACGCAGGGGTATTCCCTTCTGCCCGCCGGGCTGCGTCGCCTTCTGGGCCGCCACCGCCGCGGCTAACCTTATCCGCTCCGCAGCCGGCATGCCCTCGCTCAACCCCGCCGCGTACACGCCGTGAAACACATCCCCGCAGCCATTGGTATCCACTTCTCCCACCCGGAAGCTGGGCTGGTGATAGACCGTGTCCGGCTCCTCCGCGGTGATGTACCAGGCGCCTTCGGCGCTGCGGGTGATCACCACGGCGGCACGGCCAGGCTGCCAGAGCGCACGGACTACTGCCGGGCCGTCGGCCGCCCCGGTGATCTTCTGCGCAAAATCATATGGAAGAATGAGGTGATCGATGAGGGCAAGAAGCTCCCGCAGAGGTGCACCCATTTCGCGCTCCAGGTCGGCAACGACGGGGATGCCGGCGGCACGGGCAATACGCGCCGCGCGGATCATGCCGGGGATCCCTACGTGGTCCACGAGGAGCACGCGGGCCGCGCGAATCACTTTCTGCGCCGGCAGGTCGGGATCCGCGCCAACCACGTCCTGCTCGTCGAAAAGTATCGTGCGGGTCTTCGTCTCGGTGTCCACGAGGATCGTGGAGTGGAAAGGCCGGGTCCCCGCGCGCCGCACGAGATGCCGGACCGACACTCCCTCGGCCTTGAAGGCTTCTACGATGAACCGGGAGAGCTCGTCGTCCCCCAGCGTCCCCGCGTAGTCACAGGCCCGTCCCATGCGGCGAGCGGCGACCAGCGCGGTGCCCGCCAGGCCGCCGGCACGCCGCTCCCGCCGCCTGACGGGCCCTTTCGAGTCGGGCCGGGGGAACTTGTCGAGGAAGAGGATGTCGTCCACCGCGACGGCGCCCAGTCCAAGGATGTCCAGTGCGGGGCTCA
Organism: Spirochaetaceae bacterium; assembly: GCA_003170115.1. Classification (GTDB taxonomy): domain Bacteria; phylum Spirochaetota; class Spirochaetia; order SZUA-6; family Fen-1364; genus Fen-1364. The sequence continues at coordinate 12,353 of PMZS01000157.1, read as the reverse complement.
CGCGGGCTGCATCCCCATGAGACGCCGGGGAGATTCAAAAAGAATTTCGCGGGCAACCGCAAGCGCCGAGGTCGTGTCGTACTGACCCTGGATCACCTTGTCGGCGAGGACACGGGAAAGCATCCGGCGTACGATGAGCGCTTTGGCATAGCTCCATTCCATTGTATAGGCATCAGAGAAGAAGCCGACCTGCCGTGCAGCGGAGAGCATGTCCAGCCGCTCCCTGATCACCCGCTCGATGAACGTCGGAAAGAAATTGTGCCACCAGTACCCGGCAAGGCTGAAGTTCGGCAGCTCACGCGCGATGGTGCAGAGTGTCTGGTTCGCGTGCGCGCTGGAGAGGTAGCACTGGAACCGAATCCCCGGATGCCGGGCCACGATTTCCGCCAGGGAGGCGAGAGTGGCCTGGGAGAGCCGGCTCGCCGTCTCCGCGGGCAGCGGCTCGGCGCCGAGAGAGAACTGGAACATCACTTCCGGCTTCCGGGCCTCCAGCCGCTTGAAGAACTCCTCCATGATGTAGGAGGCATACACGTCACGCTCCTGCCGGCCGGCTCGCGGCCGCCGTCGGAGGGCCGAAGCCATCGCAGGCTCGTCCACCGGCTGGAAATCGATGTCGGTGGAGATGTGCTGAGCAGTGCCCAGAACATTCGACGGGATTGCATCGACATAGGCATCCAGGGCACGGTGCACATCCGCGACCGAGCGGATGGTCCGGGACGGCACGGGCCGTGCCGCGTCAGGCCCGATGGGCGCGGGGGCGGCAGGTGCGCCTTCCGACCACGCCTTTTCCAGCTCCCAGAGCGCGGTATCGAACTCTCCCCATTGCGCGCGGCCGAAGAACGCCCACTCAAGCGAATACTGGAGCATCGCGTCGGCCCCTCCGTCATGGCGGCGCCACAGCTCCGTGCAGCTTCGCTGGATGCCGGCCTTCACCTGGATCTCCCGCGCCCTGCCCTTTTCCCGGGCACGTTCGCGGATCACCCCGTCGAGATCTCTCCAGTTCGCCGCGGTCACAGGCTCCCGCCAGGCGAACAGGTGCTCCAGTATGATGCGCAGCCCCCAGGCGCAGCTCGTGTTGGCGATGCCGGGCAGGAACGGCAGGGCGCACTCGATACGGACACGCGCCTCTTCGTCGGAGGGGGCTTCCGTGAGCCGCCCCCGGTCGGGACAACCGGCACTGACAAGGTCACTGATTACCATGTGGTACAGCAGGACGTCGTGCAGTCCCCTGGCCGTGAGATGCGTCGCATCCAGGTGCGTGTGCACGTCCAGCATGGGCCCCGGTTTCAGGGCTTCCTCAATGTCGCGGGCGATTGTGTCGAGCTCCATGAGGAGCAATTGTTACAAGAACTGCCGCTCCAGGTCCAGCATGAACTTCTTTCGCCACAGCCCGCCGCCTTGACCCGAGCCCCCGCCCAATCCTACTATCCCGTGTGCGCACTTCTCGGGGCAGGCCCCTGCCCTTCGGGGCGACACCGAACGGACGCGGGACGCAATTCGCGGTCTTCAGCAGGCACGCAACCGCAGTGTCCCTCCTTCTCTTCGACTCCCCGCGGGCCTCACGGCCCTCGCTCGAGATCGCTCTGGATCCCCTGCTGAACCGGACCGGCGACGTGTGGCACGTCAATGTGGAGGGCGTGGGAGCGGGGACATGCTACCTCTACCGGGTCGACGGGCCGAACGAGCCCGAGAAGGGCCACAGGTTCAACCCGAACAAGCTTCTCCTCGACCCCTACGTAAAAGCTGTCACGGGGAACTTCACCTGGAATCTGCCGGATCAGATGCCCAAGGGCATCGTCGTCTCTGACGACTTCGACTGGCAGGGCGACAGGCCCCTTGCCCGGCCTCTCCGTTTCACCACGATCTACGAGACGCACGTGCGAAGCCTTACTCTCAGCCCCACCTCCGGGGTCGCGCACCCGGGCACATTCCGTGGCGTGATGGAGAAGATCCCCTACCTCCAGGATCTCGGAATCACGGCGCTGGAGCTGCTGCCGGTGCAGGAGTTCGACGAGCTGGAAAACACGCGGGTGAATCACCGGACGGGCGAGCGGCTGCAGAACTACTGGGGCTACAACACGATCACTTTCTTCGCGCCCAAGGGCCGCTACTCCAGCACGGGCGCAATGGGGGAACAGGTCACCGAGTTCAAGGAGATGGTGCGCGCCCTGCACGCCGCGGGCATCGAGGTGATCCTGGACATCGTGTTCAACCATACGGCGGAAGGCGACGAGACCGGGCCGACCCTCTGCTTCCGGGGCTTCGACAATTCGATCTACTACATGCTGGACGAGGACAACCCGCGCGTCTACCGCAACTTCAGCGGGTGCGGCAACACGATGAACTGCAACCACCCCATCCTCCGCACTTTCATCATCGACTGCCTGCGCTACTGGGTCGTGGAAATGCACGTGGACGGATTTCGCTTCGACCTGGGCTCCGTGCTCGGCCGGGACCGGGAAGGCCGCGTCATGGAAAACCCTCCTATTCTGGAGCGGATCGCGGAGGACCCGGTGCTCCGCCAGACAAAGATCATCGCGGAGGCATGGGACGCTGCCGGCGCCTACCAGGTAGGGTCGTTCCCGGGCGGCCGATGGGCGGAGTGGAACGACAAGTTCCGCGACGATGTGCGGAAATTCTGGCGCGGCGATGAGGGCACGGTGCCCCACCTGGCCACCAGGATTTCCGGGAGCTCCGACCTGTACCTGCGTGACGGGCGGAAGCCTTTCCACAGCGTGAACTTCATTTCCTCTCACGACGGGTTTACCCTGAATGATCTTGTGACGTGGGAGCGGAAGCACAACGAGGAAAACGGAGAGCACGACGCTGACGGCGCCACTCCCGACCAGTCCGCCAACTACGGGGTGGAAGGGCCGACGGGAGATGCCGGCATCGAGAGCGTGAGAAACCGGCAGGTAAAGAACCTCCTGGCGACCCTCGTTCTCTCACTCGGCACGCCGATGATCCTCGGCGGAGACGAGTTTCGCCGCACGCAGCGCGGCAACAACAACCCCTGGTGCCAGAACAACGAGATCTCGTGGTACGACTGGCGCCTTCTGCAGAAGCACTCCGACGTTCACAGGTTCACGCGCGAACTGCTGGCCTTCAGGATGCGTCATCCCGCCTTCCTGAGGCCCGAGTTCTACAGCGGGCGCAACCTGCGGCACGACACGATCCCGGATATCACGTGGCTCACGGACGCCGCGGAGCCCGCGGATTGGGCGCCCGGGCGCCGTACCCTGGCACTCCTGATAGACGGAAACAAGTCGGACATCGATGCCGACAGGGACGACAACGACATCCTCATCATGCTGAACGCCTCAGGAGAACCAGTGCTCTTCACCCTGGCACCCGTGCCCCAGGGCAAGGAGGCGTGGCACCGGGTCATCGATACCGCGCTGCCTTCGCCTCGGGACATCGTCCTGCCCGGTTCCGAAGAGCGGGTCGATCACGAGACGCGGCGCCTCGAGGCACGTTCCACGGTGGTGATGCTGTCGCGATAGGCGGTTGACCGTCGCATTGCGCGGGTATACCCTGTCATCGAACCATGCGCAGGCGCATCCTCCTTGCCATTGGCGGCACGCTCCTCGTGATGCTCGTCATTATCTCGCTGTCATCCAGCGCAATTCTCCGCGACAGCTATGCGGGACTCGAACGACGCTACATGGAGCGGGATGTACAGCGCATCATGGGCGACATTGCGTGGCAGGAGTCCGGCCTCGGACGGACGGTGGGGGATTATGCCGCCTGGACCGAGATGTACCGGTTCGTCCAGCATCCGAGCGCCGCGTTTGCCGGAGAAAACTTCACCCCCGAGAGTGCCGCCAACCTGAACCTCGAGGTCGTCCTCGTCCTTGACAACGCGGGAAAGACCGTCTATGGCCGTCAATTCGGGACAGGCACATCGGAAGCCGGGGTTGTGGACAGCCTCTCCGCCTGGATCGCCTTGCACCCGAGGCAGGTTCGGTTCTCGGACAGGAGCGGAAAGGCCGAGGGGCTGGTTGGCCTCCCCCAGGGACTTCTCATCATGGCCTCCCGTCCGATCCTGGACGATCATCGCTCCCTGCCTGTTGCCGGCACGCTCGTCATGGGCAGGCGGTTCGACGCGGACGCAGTGAGCCAGCTGGGAAACCGGCTCCTGGTGAACGTGGCGATTTATGCCCTGGAGGCGCCACTCGTGCCCGACTCGGTGCGCCGTGTACAGCCCCGCCTCAGCGCGCAGAATCCCCTGTACATCGACACGTCGCTGGACAAGGTGGCTTCCATCTACTCGCTGCTGCGGGACATGGAAGGGGCACCCGTGGCAATCGCCAAGCTGGACTCTCCGCGGGACATCAGGCAGCAGGGAGAACGGACGGTGAAGTTCTTCTTCATCTGGCTGTTCTTTGTCGGCGCCGGTTTCTGCGGGGTCGTGCTCCTCACGATCGAGCGCACCGTTCTGTCACGGCTCGTGCACCTCGGCAGGAGCGTTCTGGCCATCGGCACGGGGGGGGATCCAACGAGACGCGTCACCATCGCCGGGAAGGACCAGATTGCCTATATCGGCGCCGCGATCAACGGAATGCTCGACGCGCTGTACAAGGCCACCGAGGAGCTGCGTGTCAGCGAGAAGCGTGTGGAAGCCTTCCTGGACGCCGTGCCGGATGCGATCTTCCGCGTCACCCGCGACGGCACAATTCTCGATGCCCGGTCCCCCCGGCAGCTCCCGCTCCTGGAGGCGGCAAATGACCTGGTGGGCCGTGACGCCGAGATGATCCTCTCGCTGTACTCGTTCCTGTCCCCCGAGCTCTACGACAAGTCCATCGCCGCCACGGAAAAAGCCCTGGACAGCGGCGTTTCCCAGATGCTCGCGTTCCACGTGGATACGGAATCCGGCCGCCGCTTCTACGAGGAGCGGTTCGTGGCCGGAAGCGAAAAGGAAGTGATCGTCCTCGTGCGCGAGGTGACGGACCTCAAGCAGGCGGAGGAGGCGCGGCGGAAGGAAATCCTCCTGAAGGAAATCCATCACCGGGTGAAGAACAACCTGCAGGTCATCTCGAGCCTCCTCGCCCTGCAGGCAACCGCGACGAAAGATCCCCACACGCGGGCTCTCCTGCAGGAGAGCCGCAACCGGGTGCACTCCATGGCGCTGATCCACGAGAAGCTCTACCTTTCCGCGGACGAGCGCGGGGTCAGCTTCGATACGTACGTCAGGGACCTGGCCGCGCACCTGCGGCATTCGTACGCGGGAAACTCGGAGGCGGTGACGATGGAGATCGATATGGAGGAAATCACGCTGGACATGGACGTGCTCGTTCCCTGCGGTCTCATCATCAACGAGCTGCTCTCGAACGCGTTGAAATACGCATTTCCCGAGGACCGGACCGGGACCATCAACGTCACAATGCGGGCGGATGGCACGCGGTCCCTGGTGCTCTCGGTGAGCGACAACGGAATCGGCCTGCCCGCCGATGTGGATGTGAGCGCTCCCCGCTCCCTGGGCCTGCGGATCGTGAACACCCTCGTGAGCCAGCTCCACGGCACTCTCGCGGTGGGCGCCGGACCCGGAGCCTCATTCACGCTCACGTTCCCTCGGGGCTGAGGGCCCGGCCTATTCCTTTTCCAGCGCGAGGAGAGAGACGTCGTCGCTGAAGAGCTCCGAACCGCGCCACTTCACGATCGCCTCACGGAGAGATTTCACCAGCTCGGAGAGCGGCTTGTCCCGGCCGGCCTTGAGCGCATCCTCCAGGCGCCGCGCCCCGAAGCTCACCCCCGAAGGATTCGCGCAGTCCATGAGCCCGTCGGAATACAGGAAGAGCCTGTCTCCGCTGTCGAGCTTCATCTCTTCGGAGGTGATGTCAGCGCTCGGGAAGAGGCCCACCGCGTACCCTTCGATCCTCACCTGCGTCACCCCGCCGTCAGCCTTCTGCAGCAGGGGGAAGGGGTGGCCGGCCCGGACGATCCGCAGCTTTCCGCTTGCCGGCTCGATCGTGGCGTAGGTCATCGTGAAGTAGGGGTTGGCGTCATCGCGCAGGTAGAAGCGCGTGTTCAGCTTCTTCACCACTTCCGCGGGCGGGAGCACGCGGAGGCCTCCCGGTTCCCGCGCCTTCTCGACCAGGATTCCGCCCGTGTCTGGGTGCGGGGAAAGAAACATGTGCAGGACGAGCGAGAAGAGCGAAGGCACGATTCCCTGGCCGACAACGTCCAGCGCGTAGAATGCCGCGTGGGTGTCGTCCAGCCGGAAGCATCCCAGTGCATCTCCTCCTCCCAGAGCCGTGGGAAAGAACAGCCAGTCGAAGCGGATTCCCGGTATCGCCGTGTCCCGGGACGGGAGGAGACGCTTCTGCACAACCGCGAGCTCCTCAAGCTGGCGCAGGACGACGTTCTGTATCCTCTCGCGCTCGCTGGTCTCACGGAAAACGTAGAGGATGCCGAAGAGGGTGCCCTCGGGACTGCGGAGCGGGGAAGAGCTGAACTCCACCGGGATTTCCCGTTCCGCCCCCAGGACGAGACGGCAGTTCGCGCGCAGCGTGCTCTTTCCTTCCAGGAAGGGCTCGGTGACGGGAAACTGCACGGGAGAATGGCTCTCGGCATCCACGAGCTGCACGCTCTCCGACATGCGGGTTTCCAGCAGGTCGCGGTTCTTTTTCCCCAGCAGGGACTCCGCCGAGGGATTGGCAAACTTCACGTACCCCTTGGGGTCGCAGATGATGATCGCCTCCATCATGCTCGCGGCAACGGCGGACATCCACCAGCCGTTCTCCCGCATGCCCCGGGTGCGGCGGTGCTTCATGAGGGACATTTGCAGTATCGCGTGCAGGCTCTTCTCTTCGAACGGCTTCAGCACGTACCCGTAGGGCTCGGTGAGCTGCGCCTGCTCGAGGGTCTCCGAATCTGAGAAAGCGGTGAGGTACACGATCGGTACGTCGAGCCTCTGGCGGATGCGGTGCGCCGCCTCGATCCCGCTCACTCCGCCCTTGAGCTGGATGTCCATGAGCACGAGGTCCGGCTCGGTCTCCAGGAGCTTCGACACGGCCTCCTCGCCGGTCATGGCGATGACCGGAACCTCGTAGCCGAGTCCTCTCAGNNCGGCTCGGTCTCCAGGAGCTTCGCAACTGCCTCTTCACCGGTCATTGCGACCACCGGCACCTCGTAGCCGAGCCCCCTCAGCGTTTCGGCGACCTGCATGGCCACCACTCCCTCGTCCTCGACCACCATGATCCTCGCTTTTGACATGCCTTGCCCCTCTCTATTTCCCGCAGAACTCGAGCGCCAGCCCGGACAGTGTCACGATTCCCGGCTCCAGCGACTGGTCGTTGAAATCGAAGGCCGCCGAATGAAGCGGCCGCCATTCCTCGCCCAGGCCGAGGCGCAGGAGCGCCCCGGGCACTTTCTCAAGATAAAACGCAAAGTCCTCCGCCCCCATTGTGCGGGGATGCTCGGAGAACCAGCTCGCGGGCCCCAGGCAGGAGGTCACGACGCTCCGCGCGAGGTCCACGGCGGACTGGTGGTTTACCAGCGGCACGTAGCCCTCCTCGTAGACCAGCTCCGCCGTGCATCCCGACGCCGCGCAGACGCCTTCCACGGTGCGCCGAATGCCTTCGCGAAGCGTGCCCTGGAGCGAACGATCGAAATATCGCGTCGTGCCCTCCAGCTGAACCTCGTCGGGGATGACGTTGTTCGCCTTCCCTCCCTCGATGCGGCAGATCGAGAGCACGACGGATTCCTGCGGGTCCATGGAACGCGACACGATGGACTGCAGGCCGGTCACGACCCGGGCCGCGGTCAGCACCGGGTCAATCACGAGGTGCGGAAATGCCGCGTGCCCTCCCCGTCCGCGCACCGTGATGAGGAACGTATCCGCCGCCGCCATTGACGGGCCGGCAGCCGAGCTCAGGCGGCCCACCGGCATCCCGGGCCAGCCGTGCAGCGCGAAGGCCGCGGCGGGTCTGGGGGCGATGTCCAGCAGGCCCTTTTCGATGAGCGCCTTGCCGCCTGCCGCCTCTTCCTCCGCGGGTTGGAACACGAATCGGACGCTTCCGGCGAGCTCCTGGGAGAAGGACTCCAGCACGCGTGCGGTGCCCAGGAGCATCGCCATGTGCCCGTCGTGGCCGCAGGAATGCGCGCAGCCGGGCCGTTCCGAGCTCCATGCCGCGCCGGAGCGCTCCTGCACGGGAAGCGCGTCAATGTCTGAGCGCAGAAGAATACACGGGCCGTCGGAGCCGCCCCTCAGAAGCCCTACCGTGTCGGTCTGGAGCAGGGGCGGGAGAATCTCCAGGGAGCTGTCGGCAAGGAAAGCCCGGATCGTCGCGGAAGTCTCCCTTTCCTGGAAATGGGTCTCAGGAATGCGGTGGAGAGCGTGGCGCAACGAAACGATCTCCGGAAGAACGTCGGCGACGCGCTTCCTGAGCTCCGCGTGCGGGACCATGTCACCAATGTATCAGACAAAAGCGCCGGAGTCATTGCGGCTCCGGCGGCGAGCTACATCTTCGGCGGGAATTTCTCAGGATCGATGACGAACCAGACCTTTCCCACGTTCTGACCCGTCACGTCCCCGCGCATCTTGTCCTTCACCCAGTAGTACAGCGGGTAGCTCTTGTAGGTTGCCTGCTGTGTGCCGTCGGGCCGGTTGATGGCGCCGAAATCCGACGCATTCAGCGCGGAGGGCACCACGAAGGAGTCCGCAGAGAACGCCGGCCACGCCTTGAGGCAGTCCCCCGAACAGGCGCTCGTGCTGGCCGAGTCCTTGGTGAACCAGTACAGCGTGTTGCCGCTGCCATCCACCAGGTAGTTGCCGACCGCCTTGTTGGTCCCGATCATGACCGTGTACGCCGGCACCGTGAGCACGTACCAGACCTTGTGCACGCCCTCGCCGGCCATGTCGCCTGGCTTCTTGTCCTGGTACCAGTAGTACAGCGGCCAACCCTTGTAGGTTGTCTGCGTGGAGCCATCCGTGCGGGTGACCGTGCCGAAATCGGAAGCCATGAGCGGATCCGACACCGCCACCGACCCGGCGTTGAAGCTGGGCCACGCCTTCGCGCACCCTCCGTAGCACGCGCTTTGTCCGTTGGTGTCCAGGGTGTAGTAATACAAGGTCATCCCGCCGTCGTCGGTGAGATAGTTCACGCCGTTGGGGCCCGTCCTGACCTGGATCGAGTCGGACTGCGCCACCGCGAGACTTGCCGAGGCAACGAGCACCGCGGCTGAAAGCATCGTCATCGCCAGTAATCGATTCATTTTTTCTCCTTCGTACGAACGTACGAAGAATTTATCAAAGCGGATTTGAATAGTCTACTATTTTGGTCATATATTCTGGGCGCGAAAGAGATGGTGGTCGAGGGAAAGAGCGCGAGCAGGAAAAGCGAGCATGAGAAAGGTGGGGATCCCGAGGCCGAAGTCCCTGAGGATCGTGAGCGGGCCGACGGTTGTCTGCATGATCGTGCCGAAGCAGCCGCAGTCGAGGCTGATTCCCCTCATCCAGGCCGATGACTGGGCGAAGAGGAAGACCGCGAATAGGACCGTTCCCACCAGCGCGATGCCCCGAACGAACAGCCCAACAGCGAGATAGAGCCCCAGTGCCAATTCGAAGAACGGCAAAATGTAAGCAAATGGCCCTGACAGAGCATCCGGAAGTATCCCATATCTCTGGACGAGTACCTGGAAGTTCCGGATCTGGGGGATCTTTGCCGCCCCGGCAATAATCCACACGGCCGCGGCGGCAAGCCGGACGGCAAACCCGAGCCAGGAGACCGCGCTATTTTCCCGCGGCATCGTGCAGCTTCTGCGAGATGAGCATGTCCGGCTGTTCCCGGTCGTTTCGCCAATAGACCCGGCCTTTGGCATCAATGATGTAGAATGCCGGGTACAAGGCTACACCGTATGCGCGGGTCACGGGGCCGGCGCCGCCGGCCTGTTTGAAACTCCCCGCGGGGATTCCCGGATCGAGGAGCGCAGGCCAGGGGAGGTGGAAGAATCGATCGAACGCGTAGAGGCTCGCCGGGTCCTCACTGTCCGCATTCACGGAGAGAAACGCGAAATCGGTCTTCGGCAGGGACTCATGGAGCCTCGTGAGATGCTGGGCCTCCGCCTGGCAATGGGGGCACCAGGTGGCAAAGAACTCCAGCAGGACCGTCTTACCCCTGTGGTCGGAGAGGCGAACAGTTTCACCGGTGGCAGTGGAGAGGGCGAAGTCCGGCGCGGCGGCGCCGACCGGGAGCATGGATTTGCTCGGCGCCAGCAGCGGTGTGTCCGGCGGAAGGTTTTCCACAACGCCCACGTCGGCAGCGGTGGTCTGGCGGAAGCTCAGCGCATCAGCAGCCGCCGCGAGCGAGTCCTGAGCGGCCGCGGGTGCGGGTGAGGGAGCCGGGGCCGGGGCGGCATTCACCTTCACCGTGGGTGCCACGATCACGGCAACCGCGATTCCCACGACCACGACACCGGCCGTCACGAGAAGCAGGGTACGACGGATTGATTGCATTCAGAAGGAATATACTACTTCCGGATGTCCCCGTTGCCGCGGAGCACCCACTTCCAGGTCGTCAGCTCCCTGAGACCCATGGGGCCGCGGGCGTGGAGCTTGTCCGTGCTGATGCCCAGCTCCGCCCCGAGGCCGAAGATACCCCCATCGTTCAGCCTCGTGGACGCATTCACCATCACGACGGAGGAATCGACCAGGCTCACGAACTGCTCGATGTGCCGCGCGTCACTGGAGCAGATGCCGTCGGTGTGGCTGGACCCGTACTTCTCAATGTGCGCCGCCGCCTCTTCCAGATCCTTCACCACCTTCACCGCGAGGATCAGGTCCAGGTACTCCTCGTACCATTCCTCCTCGGTCGCGGGCTTCGCGTCCGACAGGATCTCGCGCACCCGCTCATCCCCCCGGAACTCGACGCTCGGCATCTTCCGGCGCACCATGGGCAGAAATCGCGCTGCCACCGACTCCTGGACGAGGAGCTTTTCCAGCGCGTTGCACGTTCCGGGCCTCTGCATCTTGGAATTGGTCACGACCTCCGCGGCCATGGAGAGGTCCGCGGTCTCATCCACGTAAATGTGGCACACGCCCTTGTAGTGCTTGATCACCGGCACCGTGGCATTCTCCGTGACCCGGCGGATGAGCGCTTCCCTGCCCCGGGGGACCACGAGGTCAATGAGCCCCGCCTGCCGCACCAGTGAGTCGATGGCCTCGTGCTCCGTTCTTTCCACGTACTGCACCGCGTTCCCGTCAACACCGACACGGGCGAGTGACTCGCGGATGCATTTCACGAGGACCATGCTGGATTCCAGGGCCTCGCTGCCGCCGCGGAGAATCGCCGCGTTGCCCGACTTCAGGCAGAGCGCCGCCGCGTCCACGGTCACGTTCGGCCGGGACTCGTAGATCATCGCGATGACCCCGATGGGCGTGCGCACTTTCTCAAGGACGAAGCCCTGAGGCCGGCGCACTCCGACGATCTCCCCGACCGGGTCCTCCAGCGCAACGATCTCACGCAGGGAGCCGATGATCTCGTCGACACGCGTGTCCGTCAGCGTGAGCCTGTCCACCATGGCCGACGAGAGTCCCGCCTTCGTGCCGCGTTCGACGTCCTTCGCATTCGCCGCCCGGATCTCGGCCCTGCGCGCGTCGATGGATTCCGCTATTGCCTTCAGGGCCGCATTTTTCGCGTCCGCGTTCAGGGTCCGAAGACCAACGGATGCCTTCTTTGCAGCCCGCGCCATGTCGGTGATGTATTCTTTCAGGTCACTCATGCCTTCATTCCCCCGTGGCGACGATGACGAGGTTGTCCCGGTGCACCACCTCGTCGAAATATGTCTCGGCGCCGAGCACATCGGGGATTTTTTTCGTGTTCATCCCCCTGATCTTCTCCAACTCCTCGCTGGAGAAGTTGCTCAGGCCGCGCGCCAGCTCCACCCCGTCCTCGTCCAGGATCGAAACGACGCTTCCCATGGGGAAGGCGCCGCGGATGCTCTTCACTCCCGCCGGGAGCAGGGACCTCCCCTGCGTGAGCAGCGCGCGCTCGGCGCCACGATCCACGACGATTGCCCCGTCCGTGCGGGGGTTGAACGCCATCCACTTCTTGCGGCCCTTNNCAGCCCTTCCCCGCGCGCGATCACCACGCCCACCCCGCTGCGCGTGGCGATGTCGGCCGCCCGGATCTTTGACTCCATGCCCCCCGAAGAGAACGAGGAACCCTTGCCTTCCGCGCCGGCGAGCACCGCGTCGGTCACCTTCTCCACGGTGCGAAGCACGCGCGCCTCCGTGTGAGTCCTGGGGTTCATGTCGAAGACTCCGTCGGTATCGGTGAGCATGACGAGGAGGTCGGCGTCCAGCATGTTCGCGATGTGCGCGGAGATGATGTCGTTGTCCCCGAAGCGGATCT
>PMZS01000317.1 GCA_003170115.1 Spirochaetaceae bacterium | reverse complement strand
CCTGGCGACGATGGTACCTTCCCTGGTGGTCATTTCACTCGGCGTCGATCCCACGCGCACACTGGTCCTGAGCCAGGTCGTCCTGAGCTTCGGCCTTCCCTTCGCCGTCATCCCCCTGGTGATGTTCACGCAGCGGAAAGACATCATGGGGGTTCTCGTCAACAGGCCGTTCACGAACGTCCTCGCGTGGCTCGCGGCCGGGCTCATCGTGGTCCTCAACGTGTATCTAATCCTTCAGACATTCACCGGAGGGTGATGCGATGTTCCATCATCTCCTTGTTCCCCTGGACGGATCGCGGCTGTCGGAATCGAGCCTCCCCACGGCAGCGCGCCTGGCGCGGAAGGCGGGCGCCGTGCTCACCCTCATGCACGTCGTCGAGAGGCATGCCCCCGCGGCGGTCCATAGCGAGCGCCACCTCGTGAACGCCGGCGAGGCTTCCGCATACTTGTCCGAGGTCGTGCGCATGCCGGTCCTGGCGGGATTGCGGGTGGAGACACACGTGCACGAGGCGGGGGTGCGCGACGTGGCAAAAAGCATCAATGATCACACCGCGGAGTTCACGCCCGATCTCGTGGTCATGAGCATCCACGGCACCGGTGGTGCCCGGCGCCTGCTCTTCGGGACGATCGCGCAACAGGTCATCGGCCTCGGCGCCACTCCGGTTCTGCTGGTGCGTCCTTCGCGCGAAGGCGCGGAACAGATGAAGGAATGGACCTTGATAGTCGCCCCGCTGGACGGCAAACCCGTTCACGAGAAAAGTCTGCCGCTCGCGGCCGAGATCGCCGCCGCTTTCTCCTGCCGCCTGCACCTGCTGATGGTCATCCCGAATCCACGGGAGCTCACGGGTTCAGAGAAAGCGGCCAGCGTGCTGATGCCGGCTGCCACTCGCATCAAGCTGGAGATGGACAGGGCGGGGGCCGGCGAGTACCTCTCGGCCCGTGCCACGGAGTTGAATGCCTCCGGGGTGAAGACGGCCTGCGAGGCCGCCCGCGGGGATCCGGCCCGCGCGATCGTGCGCACGGCGCGAAGGCTCTCCGCTGACATGGTGGTGATGGGGACACACGGAAGGGCGGGCACGGAGGCGTTCTGGGAAGGGAGCGTGGCCGCGCGCGTCATCGCCCGCTCCCGCGTGCCGCTGCTCCTGGTTCCTCTTCGGGACTGATCCCCCGGGGCCCCTTGTCCTCTATCGCGGCTCGGCGAGGCCTGACCCCGCCCCCGCCGGCCTTCCGGCCTGCGCGAGGTGCTGGGAAAGCGTGTCGACGAGATTCGCGGTCGACTCCGTGCGGATCAGCCCCGTGAGGCTGAGAAGGCCGTCCTTCGTGTGAAACACCCCCGGCCACGTGCCGCGCGCCGTGGTGAACCCCGCTTCCCGGGCCATCGACACCACCCGTTCATCGTACTGCCCGAAAGGCCAGGCGAGGCTCGTCACGGGATGGCCGATGTGCGCCTCGATCAGGTCCTTCGCCGCGACGATCTCCCGGCGCAGCATGTCGTCGGTCTTGATCCTCGGAAGGATCAGGTGCGTGAGGGTGTGACACCCGATCTCCATGCCTTCCGCGTCCAGCTCCCGAATCTCGTCCCACGTCATGTGATGCGCCCGACCCACGGCCCGCACCCAGACGAAGAAGGTGGCGGTAAACCCGTACTTGCGCAGAAGGGGCACCGCGTTCACGTACTGGCTCTGCCAGTCGTCGTCGAAGGAGATGATGACGGGCCGTACGGGGAGGGGCGCGCCGTTCTGGACATATGCCGCCAGGGCATCGAATGTCACGGACGTGTATCCTTTTTCCCTGAGGTAGGACAGCTCCGATTCCAGGGTCTCAGGGGTCGCGATCCATCGGCGCGCACCCTTCGTGTCCGCGGGAATGTAGGACCGTATCGAGTGATAGATCAGGATGGGAACCACCGCGCCGATGTTCCCTTCCCCATCACGGGGAGTCGGGGGCATGCGAACCGCGGGGGTACGCGGAGGCAGCATGGCCTGCGAGAAGGCGGCTGCTCCAAGGAGGAGCGCGAGAATCGCGACGCAGGCTCGTTTCATGGGCTGCAGGTCTGCCGTCTACTCTTTCTTGATGGCAATTCCTTCGGCGTAGAACTCGAACACGCCGGAGGCAATTGCAAGGGAGAGGTACGTGAGGCCGCCGGTCAGGGCAATTCGTCTCGTCATGAATCAAAGTGTAGCCGGGGCCGTGCGCTCTGTCAAACGCGGGGGTTATTCAGCGAGTCCGGCCCGGTCGATGCGGCCCTTGAAACCGGACAAAGCGGCGCACTATCCTTGCCGCGATGCGCGAAAGCGATTACCTCCCGCTGCTTCAGCTCGCGTTGCGCGAAGACCTCGGGGACCTCGGCGACATCACGTCGCAGGCCGTGACGCCGGACGGGGAGAGTGCGGCGACATTGTGGAGCAAGGACACGGGAGTGCTCGCCGGAGAAGAGGTCTTTTCCGCGGTGTTCCGCGCAATTGACCCGGACACTCGCGTCCACTTCACCCTGCACGACGGTGCGGCGCTGGAAAAGGGGCGGCGCGTGGCGGAGATCAGGGGGAGAACAGTCTCGGTGGTGTCCGGTGAAAGGACGAGCCTCAATTTCATCTCCTTTCTTTCCGGAATTGCCACCGCCACTCGTTCCGTGGTTGAGCGGGCGCGAGCCTCCGGACACGCCGTGATCCTGGACACCCGCAAGACCCTGCCGGGCTGGCGCGCGCTGTCGAAGTACGCGGTCACCGTCGGTGGTGGGCGCAACCATCGCCAGGGCCTCTACGACATGGTTCTCATCAAGGACAACCACGTGGACAGCGCCGGCTCGATCGCCGAAGCGGCCCGACGGGTGCGCGCTCTCTGGGGAACGCGGTTCACCGTGGAAGTGGAATGCCGCAATGCGGCGGAGGTCCGCGACGCGCTGGCCGCGGGCGTGGAGATGATCATGCTGGACAACATGGACGCGGAGGAGATCCGGCACGAGGTGCAGAAGATCGCGGGACGCGCAAAGGTCGAGGCGTCGGGCACAATGACACCCGAACGGATACCCGCGGTGAGCGCGGCCGGAGTCGACTTCATTTCCGTGGGGGCGATCACTCACTCGGTGCGGTCGTTTGATTTTTCCCTGAAGATGGCCTGAGGCGGGACAAGGAGGGTGCCGGGGGTGGCGGGAGCGCAGGCATACGAGTTCGACCTGATCGTGCTGGGCGCGGGAATCGCGGGACTCACGGCCGCCCTGGCGGCGGCAGACGCGGGGCGCTCCGTGGCGGTGGTCTCCAAGGAGCCGCTCCTGGAGGAGTGCAACACGCAGTACGCGCAGGGAGGCATCGTGGCCCGGGGGGACGGGGACTCCCCCGCCCTTCTCGCGCAGGATATCACCGTGGCGGGTGACGGCATCAACAGCCGGGAGGCCGTCGAGCTGCTGTCCGCCGAAGGTCCGGCACTCGTCGACGAGCTGCTTGTCCGCCGGCTGGCCGTGCCGTTCAACCGGGATCCCTCCGGCAAGCCGGCCCTCACGCAGGAAGCGGCTCATTCCCTGCGGCGGATCTACTTCTCCAATGACACGACCGGCAGGGCGATCGAGACTTCGCTCCTGGCGGCCGTCACCGTTCACCCGCGGATCAGGACATTCCCGTCGCACGCGGCCATTGACCTGATCACGAACACGCACAATTCAACCGATGCGCAGGAGCGCTACAGGAAGACCCGCGTGATCGGCGCGTACTTCTGGGATGCCGCCACCGCGCAGGTGAAGGCGTTCTATGCCGGGGCCACGGTGCTGGCAACGGGAGGCGTGGGCAACCTGTTCCTCCGCACGTCCAATCCGGCCTGCGCGACGGGAGACGGTCTTGCGATGGCGAGCAGGATCGGGGCGGAGATCCTGAACGCGGAGTACATCCAGTTCCACCCCACGGTGCTCTTCCACCGCGACGTGAAGCGCTTCCTCATCAGCGAGGCGGTCCGCGGTGAGGGCGCGCGCCTGCTCAACCACGCGGGGGAGCAGTTCATGAAGCGCTACGATCCCGAGCGCGGGGACCTCGCCCCAAGGGACGTGGTTGCCCGGGCCATGTACCGCGAGATGGAGAACGAAGGCTCCGATTACCTTCTCCTCGACGCGCGCCGGGCCGCGGGCTCCCGGCTGGAGGTGCGATTCCCGGACATTTTCGAGAAGTGCATGAGCGTCGGCCTTGACATCCGCCGTGAGCCGATACCCGTCGTGCCGGCGGCGCACTTTTTCTGCGGCGGCGTGAAGGTGGGGCTCACGGGACGCACCTCGGTCCCGGGGCTGTACGCGGCGGGAGAGACCGCGTGCACCGGCGTGCACGGAGCCAACCGCCTGGCCTCGGTCTCCCTGCTGGAGGGCCTTTTCTACGGCCACGCCGCGGGAATAGACGCGGCTCAGAACCTCGCCCCGATATCCCCGGCCCTGAGGAAAGGCGTCCCCGAATGGGTGCACCCGGCGCCGGCGGAGGAGTTCGATCCCGTCCTCATCCAGCAGGACATGCTCAATATCCAGTCCACGATGTGGAACTACGCCGGCATCATCCGCAACAGGAAACGCCTGGAGCGCGCCCTGGCGGATCTCAACTACCTCAGCCACAGGATCGAGCAGTTTTACAAGCACGCGACGATCAGCCGTTCGATCATCGAGCTGCGGAATGCCGTGCTTGCCGCCCACGTGATCGTCTCCGCCGCCAATTCGAACTCGCGCTCCCTGGGCTGCCATTACCTCGAATGAAGTCCAGGGCAGCCTGCGGCATCGCCGTGCTCGTCGTGATCCTCTCCTCATGCACCGGCATCCGGTTCGGCACCCCCGCTGACAGGGGCCTCGCCTTCGTCGAGCCTGCGGCCCCGTATCCTTCCGCCCGGTTTGCCGTCTTCAGCGATCCTCACCTGTACGACGTGAACCTGGGCATCGAAGGGGCCGCATTCCAGCGCGACATGGACAGCGACAGGAAGCTGCTCCCGGAGAGCAGAGAAATCCTCTCCGCCGCCCTCCGGAAGGTGCGCGACATGGGGGTCGATTTCCTCCTCATCCCCGGTGACCTCACGAAGGATGGGGAGAGGCAGGATCACCTTCTCATGGCAGAGGAGCTCTCCGCCCTCTCCCGCGCCGGCGTGCGTATCTACGTCGTGCCCGGCAATCATGACATTCTCAACCCTCATGCCGTGCGCTACAGCGGGGAATCGGTGATGCGGGTGCCCAACGTGACCCCCGTGGAGTTCGCGGAGATCTACCATGACGCCGGATATGGAGAGGCGCTTTTCAGGGATCCGGAATCGCTCTCCTACGTGGCGGAGCCCGTGCCCGGGTTGTGGCTCCTGGCCGTTGACTCAGCAGACTACGCGGGCAACTCCGGACGGACCGCCCCGGAAACGGGAAGCGGGCTCACGCCGGAGCGGGTGGCATGGATCGAGTCAATGCTGGGGCAGGCACTCCGCCGGCAGAAGGCCGTCATCGTCATGATGCACCATGGCATTGTCGAGCATTTCGCCGGCCAGGCGAGGTATTTCTCCAGCTACCTGGTCAAAGACTGGCAGAGGGCGTCCGACATGCTCGCATCCTATGGCGTGCGTGTCGTTTTCACCGGCCACTTTCACGCCCAGGATATCGCCCTGAGGCACTCTTTGAGCGGACGCGTGATCTACGATGTCGAGACCGGCTCGCTCGTCACCTTCCCGGACGCTCTGCGGCTTGTGACCATCGACGCGGGCACGCAGCTCATGAGAATCGAATCCTCGTTTATCAGGGATCTCCCGTCCTTCTCGGATCGCGGGATCGATTTCTGGGGGTACTCCAGCGACTTCGTGCACGCGGGTACCGCGCGGATTGCGGTGCGGACGCTGAAGGCCTACGGCATTTCAGGCGAGGAGGCTTCCACAATCGCCGCCCAGATAACCGATGCCTTTGCCGCCCATTTCCGGGGCGACGAGCATTTCACGGGATCCGAGATGATCAGGACCCGGGGCTTGAGCCCCCTCGCCGGCATTATCGTGGGCATGAGGAAAGACCTTATTGCGAGCTTGTGGAATGATACGGAGCCCCCGGATAACAACCTGGTGATCGACCTCGCCGCCGGGACGTGGGAGCAGCCTACGCCCCCGTCCGCGCAAGCTCCTCCAGCGCCTCTTTCGCCTTCGGTACTGTTTCCTCCGGCTTCACCTTGTACCAGGCACGCTGGACTTTCCCCCTCTCATCGATGAGGAATGACGACCGAATGATGCCCTTGTACGTCTTTCCGTAGTTGGTCTTGTCGCCCCAGACGCCGTAGGCTTCCGCGACGGAATGGTCGATGTCCGCCAGGAGCGGAAAACCGAGGGAGAACTTCACGTCGAACTTCTTCTGGTCCGCAGGGCTGTCGGGGCTGAGCCCGAGGACGTCCACCTTCAGCTTCTTCATGTCCTGCCGCGCATCACGCACGGCACAGGACTGCGTCGTGCATCCCGGCGTATCCGCCTTGGGATAGAAATAGAGGAGGAGCCTGCGACCTTTGAAGTCGGAAAGCTTCACCGTGTTTCCATTCTGATCCGAGAGTGAGAAGCCGGGCGCCGCCTGGCCCGCCGAAAGTACTGTTTCCATAATGAGCCTCCCCGGTAAAGGTACGAATCCCGTGCGGAATGAGTCAAACGCGCGCCTTGTCGACTGCTCGCCGGGAGGACTATACTCACCGCACGATGCAGCCTGGACCGTGCAGCGCCGTGCTCTACAACGCCGACTGCCGGCGCATGCCGGAGCTCGCCGCCGGAAGCATCGACCTCGTGGTCACCTCCCCCCCGTACTGGCAGATCAAGGACTACGGATCCCCCTGTCAGATCGGGTTCGGACAGAGCCTTCATGAGTACCTCCGTGACCTGTCGCTGGTCTGGACGGAGTGCTTCAGGGTTCTCCGGGAGGGGGCCCGGCTGTGCGTGAACATCGGCGACCAGTTCGCCCGGGCGAGCGTGTTCGGACGCTATCGAGTCATTCCCCTCCATGCGGAAGTCATCTGTCAGTGCGCCGAGGCGGGATTCGATTCGATGGGCTCCATCATCTGGCGGAAGAAAACCACGATGAACACAACGGGCGGCGCCGTGGTGATGGGTTCCTACCCCTACCCGCCCAACGGCGTCGTTGAAATAGACTTCGAGTACATCCTCCTTTTCAAGAAGCCCGGAAAGACCGGCACGCCCTCCCGGGAGATCAAGGAACGCTCCGTGCTCACCCGGGAGGAGTGGAAATCCTGGTTCTCCGGCCATTGGGACGTGGGCGGCGCGCGCAAGGAAGGACATGACGCCCCGTTTCCGGAGGAAATCCCCCGGCGGCTTATCAGGATGTTCAGCTTCAGCGGTGACACGGTCCTGGATCCCTTCATCGGGCGGGGAACCACGGCGAAGGCCGCGCTCGCGCTTGGACGGAACGCGGTGGGCTACGAGATCCGCGCGGACTTCCTGCGGAATGCGGGAAGCCAGCCGGGGTTGTTCGAGGGGGCCCTCGCGGTCATCGTCCCGGACAGGAGCCGGGTGCCGGACGCGGCGGAGCTCAGGGCGGGAGCCGAGGCTGCCTCGCGGGAGCCCCGCATCCCCGACATGGTTCCCGCCGCGCCCGCGAGGGGCGCAAAACCCGCGCCGACGCTGCAGACGGTCACCGCGATCAGGTCAGACTGCAGCCTCGTGCTCGGCTCCGGCACGACCGTGTCCTTCCTCGGGCTGGAGATCGTGGACCGCGCGGCTGCGCTCGCCTACCTCCAGGCGCGCGTGCTGAAAAAAAAGGTCTCCCTGAAGGATGAGTGCGCCGGTGAGGGCTCGGTGCGGCGTGCCCGGATCATTCTCAAGAACAGGATCTCGATCAACGCCCAGCTGGTGAAATCCGGGGCCGCCCGGGCCGTCGAATCGTCGGGGAGGTGAGTCAATGGTGCACAGGATCGGGGACAGGGTCCCGAAGGCGGAGGAAGCTCTCTTCATCGCCTGGAATGCGGAAGTGGCCGGCAGCGTGACGCTGGCGGCGGACACGAGCGTCTGGTTCAGCGCCACCCTGCGCGGCGACATCGAGCCCATCACCCTGGGACGTGGATCCAACGTGCAGGACGGGGCCACCCTGCACACGGATTTCGGTCTCCCCTGCGTGGTGGGAAATGGAGTCACCATCGGCCATGGCGCGATCCTGCACGGCTGCACGGTCGGAGAGGACTGCCTCATCGGGATGGGCGCCGTCGTGCTCAGCGGCGCCGTGATCGGCAGGGAGAGCATCGTGGGCGCCGGCGCCCTGGTGACGGAGGGCAAAAAATTCCCGCCCCGGTCCCTGATCATCGGCAGCCCCGCGAAGGCCGTGCGGACCCTGGACGAGGCGGTGGTGGAGAAAATCAGGGAGAACGGCAGGATCTACGTCCGCCTCGCCGCCGAGGCGGGGCGCAGCTACGCGGAAGCTCAAAAATCCTGATCCCGCTCACGGACTTTCGCCGAGTGCCGCGAGAAGCATGGGCCACTCGCGTTCGAACATCGGCGTGAGGATCCCGGTGCCGATCATTCCCCGCACCTCATCGCGGGTGAAATGTCTCCCTTCCAGGATCTCCCCGGGGTCCGCATGGATCGGCTGAGATGATTCGAGCATGAAACATTCGGCGAACTCGGATTCGAAGGTACCCTCGCACAGCCAGGAATACAGGAAGGAAGCCCTGGATGCGTCAATCCCCAGCTCCTCGCGGGCCTCACGGATGAGCGCGTCAGGCACTCTCTCCCCCGCGGCGACGTGCCCGCCGACTGAGGTGTCCCAGCGGCCGGGGTTGGTGTCCTTGCTCATCGACCTCTTCTGAAGATACACCCTTCCCCCGGGATCGAGGAGATGAAGGTGCACGACGAGATGGATGAGACGGGGGTTGCCGTGGCACTCCTGCCGCGACGCCGTCCCGCTGGGCCTTCCGTTGCCGTCCACGAGTTGAAACATCTCCATGGCGCGTCAGCAGGCGTTCAGACTGCCCGGCATTTTCCTGCCGACGCAGTAGGACACGAAAGAGTCCAGGGATGTGATTGCGGAGCGGATGTCGGGGTACACCGGAAGGCCGCCCTCCTCCAGGGCTGCCACGAAATCCGCGTAGTGCCGGCCCGCGTTGACGGAGATCACGATGGGCTTGGCGTGCCGGCGGGAGATGTCCACGAGCAGACTGGCCAGGGCATCCGGGTCACGGCACGTTTCCGGCACGGTCTTGAGGGTCACCGCGTGGGGAACGACGGCCACGAACACGCAGTCAACTCCGTCATCCCCGATCACGGCCTCCACGAATTGCGCGTAGGTGCGGTCGTCGGCCATGGGCGTGATGTCCAGAAACGGGGAGGAGGTGTCCACGAGGCCCGAGCTGTTGATGGCGTTCAGCTTCTCCACCGTGCCGCGGCCCAGCCGCGCCTGGGTGAGGCCCTTCAGCTCGTCCGCGCTCACGGTGGATTCGAACCCCGCGTTCACGACCCCGGCCACCCTGTTGCCCCGGGGCCTGCGACCGGCGAGGAGTGAGAAGACTCGGATGCGGTCGTACAGCTCTTCGATTGTCTCCGCCAGGACCACCCCCGCCTGCCGGCAGGCGG
>PMZS01000176.1 GCA_003170115.1 Spirochaetaceae bacterium | reverse complement strand
CCTCCTCCTCCGCTCCGGAAGCGACGACGCCTCCTCCGACATACAGGAGGGGACGCTCCGCGGAAGCGATGAGCCGCGCCATGGAGGCGAGCAGGCCCCCCTCGGGTTCCGGTGGTGGATCCGCGGCACCGGGAGCAGGCAGGCTGTCCAGATCGATCCGCGCTTGCTGGACGTCCTTGGGTATGTCGATGAGAACCGGGCCCTGGCGGCCGGAAAGTGCAATGCGAAACGCCTCCGGGACCACTTCCAGGAGCTCGGAGACCGAGCGGACCAGGAAGTTGTGCTTGGTNNGTGGTGTCCACTTCCTGGAAGGCGTCGGTCCCGATCAACGGGGAGGCGACCTGGCCCGTGACGGCGACGATCGGGACGGAATCGAGCTTGGCATCGGCAATCGCCGTCAGCAGATTGACCGCACCGGGACCCGACGTGGCAAAACAGGCAGCCGCTTTGCCCGTTGACCGGGCCATCCCCTGTGCAAGGAACCCGCCTGCCTGCTCGTGGCGGACAAGAATGTGGCGCAGATCGCTCTGCCCCAACGCATCATAGATCGGGAGGTTGGCGCCCCCGGGGATGCCCGCGACGATCCCGATGCCCTGCCTCGACAACAGCTCCATCAGGAGAGAGGCGCCGGAATACTGCATGACTCCTCCTTCGCGAAAAAAAAGCCCCTCTCGGCGTCCACCGAGAAGGGCTCATCTCAATCGAGTTGAGAAGCCTACGGTGCACACACGGACGTGCCCCCCGGGAGTACTACGACTACAGGGACGAGCGCTATCCGTGTCTGTCCAAGGCCCGTGTTTCGCATCACCACATGCAAGTTACACGGCAGGGAGCGTGCGGTCAAGCCATGGATTCGACAGCCATTGATTCGACGTCCGTGGACTCGATCATCCGAACTCCCGACTTCCGCATGGCCGCAATCGCTTTCTCGATGCTGCCCCTGGGCAAATCGACACCGCGGCACGCGTCGCGAATCAGGGTCACCCGAAACCCGAGCCTGCGGGCGTCCAGGGCGGAGGCACGCACGCAATAGTCGGTGGCGAGCCCGCAGATGAAGAGCTCCCGCACCTTCAGACCCTTGAGGTAGTGGCGCAGGCCCGTGTCGGTGCGGTGATCATTCTCGAAGAATCCGGAGTACGAATCGAGCCGCGGGCGCATGCCCTTGCGGAGAAGAAGCCCGATGCGTCCCGTTTCCAGCCGGGGATGCAGCTCGGCGCCGCGCGTGCCCTGGATGCAGTGGTCGGGCCAGAGGACCTGCTCGATGCCGTCGGTCGTCACGACGTCCAGGGGTTTGCGGCCCGGGTGGCTGGTGGCAAAGGACACGTGATCCGGCGGATGCCAGTCCTGCGTGGCGAGGACTCGGAAAAAAATCGGCATGATGCGGTTGATGACCGGTATCACGTCGTCGCCCGATTCCACCGCGAGGCTCCCCCCCGGGCAGAAATCGTTCTGCACGTCGATGATCAGGAGCGCGCTTTCTCTGCGTGCCGCCATGAAGCCTCCCATGGCCAGTGTACCCTGTCGGGGCGTTCTTGATCACGCATGCCGGCCGCCGTACATTCAAGTGAGTCATGGTGTACACGCAAACGGTCGACTGGACAGAGTTTTACACCGCGCTGGAAAGGGTTCTCGCGGAGATGCGGGGGGAGCGTTTCGAGGCGATCGTCGCCATCGCGCAGGGGGGGATCATCCCCGCCGCGCTTCTTCAGCAGGAATGGGGCATCCCGATGGGTGTCGTGCACATCAACTACCGCGACCACGAGAACAGGCCCCGTTTTGCTGATGCTCGACTGCTGGAAGAGGGTCCCCCTCCTTTCCCTGGAAAAGCGGTCCTCCTCGTGGACGACGTCTCGCGCACTGGTCGGACGCTGGCCCGTGCCCGCGCCTACCTTGCAGGCAGCACGGTGAAGACATTCCTCGTGAACGGCGAGGCGGACTACTGCCTCTACAAGACGGAAGAATGCCTGCGAATGCCCTGGAAGCGGGACTAGTATCCGGCGGCCACCTTCACCCTTGCGCGGTTGTCCGAGATGACATCGAACAGGCTTTTCGTCCCATCCGGCCCGGGGAAGTTGATCAACGACACGTACCGCGCAGACTTCATCGTTTCCCGCAGCGGCGCGGCAGCCTCGTTGTGCCAGTTGTCAACGATGAATCGCGCATTCAGGGGCGTCAGCTTCGTGATCTGCGCCGCCTCCAGGGGCCCGGGGCCGAAAACCCCCCTGACGTCGAAACCCAGCTCGGCCATGAGCGGCTGCTGGAACAGGTGAACGATAACCGGCGCACCAGTCAGTCCCGCGCCCCGCAGCTCTGTCTTCCAGGCCGTCATGAGGCTCTCCAGTGACACGATGCTCGCGCGGGCCTTCGGCTGCGTGGCGGTGATGTCCGCGATCGCCAGGATGGATGCGCGCATCGTGGCCAGCGAGTAGTCCGCGCCGATCTGCAGAAGCCGGATCCTCTGGCTGCCGGCCGCTTCGGCGAGCTTTTTCGCCATCACCTCGAAGCCCGTGTAGACGATGAGCCCTGCGCCCTGGAGCGCGGCAACGTCCGACGGTTTCAGCTCGTACTCCGCCGGATGACGCAGGTCCGACGGCGCGAGGGTCACGATGTCCACGGCTCCCGCGGCGGCGGCGAAAGCCGCCGTCCAGGAATTGGTAGCCACGACCCGAAGGGATGGCTGCTGCGCTGAAAGGGGCACCGCAATCCCGACAAGAACAAGGGCAGCCAGGAGGGTGCCCCGGAATCCGTCGATCATGATCTCCTCCTCGAAAGACGCCTGTAGATCAGTCCCGCGCCCAGCAGGCAGGCGGCGATAACGGTGACCGCGGAGCTTGCGGGCACGTCGAGGGCGAAGGACGTGAAGAACCCGGAAATGCTGCAGAACGCGCCAATGATGCAGGCCTGGAGGAAGAATCCCCGCGTGCTGCGCGCGGTGAACGACGCGATGATCGCCGGCAGCAGCAGGATCGAATCCAGGAGCAAAGCGCCGATGAGCTGCATCAGCAGAGCGACGCTCACGCCGACGAAGAGCAGGATGACGGTCGTGAGGGCGGCCTCGCGGACCCCCGACGCGTAAGCGATCTCCCGGTGAAAGAGCACGGCGCTCACGCGCGGGAACAGGAGCGTGACGAAAAGCACTATGGCCACCGAGTACAGGGCGATGAGGACAAGATCGATCCGCGAGAGAGTATAGATGCTGCCCCAGAGGATGCCGAAGGCATCCTTTGCCGGCACCCCGGCCTTGTAGATCACGGCGAAGGCCAGGCCGATTGTGAGCACCATGAAGAAGGTGGAGACATACCCCAGGGCCAGGCCGGATTCGCGCGCCACCCGGGCGATCGCGGCGATTGCCACCAGGTCGAAGAGAAGCCCCGCGAGCAGCGGGTCGATGCGAAGCGCAAGACCGACCGCCGCGCCCAGGAGCGCCGCGTGCATGAGAGTGAAGCGAAGGGTCACGAGGTTGAGGCGGAGAATGAAGACCCCCGCCAGGGGAAAGAAGCATCCGGCCAGCACGAGGGCAATGAATCCGCGCAGGATCGGTGGATAGGAGAAGGCCTGGATTACATCCAACTCGGCTCTCAGGCGAACGCGCCCGCCTCCATGTGCTCGATCCTCCACTCGGGTTCCGAGAGCACCTGCGCGTCGTGGGACACCATCACCATGGTGAGCCCACGACGTTCGTTGAGCTCCCTCAGCAGGCTCATGAGCTCCAGGCGGGAGCGCGGATCCAGGGACGAGGTGGGCTCGTCCAGCAGGAGGAGCCGGGGGTCCTGGCAGAGGCAGCGGGCAAGGGAGAGCTTCTGCTTCTCACCGCCGGAGAGCCGTGCGTACATCCGGCCCTGGAGGTGGGTGCAGCCCACCGCCGCCATTGCCTCCTCGATCCGCCGCCGTTTCTCGGACCGGCCAAGCGGCAGGGCGCACGTACCGATTTCAACGACCTCGCGACCCGACACCGGGAAGTCCACCGGTACAGATTCCTGGTTCACGTACCCGACGCGCCGGCGCTCACGCGACCATTCGCGCGATCCGACATGGCTGCCGAGCACCAGGATGCGGCCCGCGCGGGCCCTCACCATGCCGAGGATCGCCTTCAGCAGCGTGGTTTTGCCGGCGCCGTTGGGCCCGGCGACGATCAGCCGCTCCCCGCAGGCAACGGACATCGAAAGCCCTCGCAGGATTTCCGTCCCTTCCCGTTCAACGCAAAGATCCTCGATGTGGATGCAGTCCTGCTGCATGGTGAACAAGTAGATACACGGCGTGGCGCGGAAAGTCAATTCGCGCGCAGGGGCGTCTGCAAGGCGTCACAGGTCGGCCTTGTCTTCATATTTCGGGGAGAGTACCATTGTCATAAACGTCTTCTGAATGGAGGAATCAGGTCCATGAAGTACATCAAGGTATTTGTCCCGATCCTGCTCGCGCTGATCGTTGGCGCCTGCGCCAAACCGCCGCAGCACATCACCCTTGAACAGAACAAGCCCGAGATTGACGCGGCTCTCAAGGCCTATGCCGATGTCTGGTCCAAGGCCAATCAGATCACCGTCACCATCAAGTCCGTGGGTGGCAGCTCCGGCATTGATCTCGGCACGCAGCTCAAGGCTGACTTCGCCGCGGGTGACATGCCGGACATCTTCGCCATCGCCGGTCTCGAGGACTACAAGCAGTGGTCGAACCTCACCCTCGACCTGACGGGCGAGAAGTGGATCAACGACACCTCCGTCCCATTCAAGGTCGACGGCAAGGTCTACGGCTTCCCCGTCGCCGTCGAAGGCTGGGGCCTGGCGTACAACGCCGATATCCTCAAGAAGGCGGGGGTCGATCCCCTGACCCTCAACAACTATGCCGCGTACAAGGCCGCTTTCGAGAAGATCGATGCAATAAAGGCCTCACTCGGCCTCAAGTCCGTCGTCTCCATGGCCGCGAGCATAGACATGAGCTGGGTCACCCGCGACCACAACTTCAACTCCCTGCTTTCGAACGGCCTTCCCTACGGGGACAAGTCCGTCACGAACGACCTTCTTGCCGGTAAAGTCGACGCCAAGCGACTTTCAGAATACGCCGACTGGGTGGAGCTGCTCTTCAAGTACGCCGACAAGGCAGTGCTCACTACGGGCAACTACGATGCGCAGGTCGGCGCCTTTGCGAGCGGCAAGGCCGCTTTCCTCCACCAGGGCAACTGGGTCGACCCCAACATGGCCCAGGCCAAGGCGACCTTCGCAATGGCCTTCGCTCCCCACGGTTCGATGGCCCAGGCCACGGACGGAATCTTCGTGGCGGCTCCCTCCTTCTACGTGATCAACAAGAACTCGAAGAACATCCCGGCCGCGAAGAAGTTCCTGACCGACCTCGTCTACACCGATGCGGGCAACAAATACATGGTCGTCGATGCGCTCATGATCCCCGCCTATAAAAACATCACGCTGAGCCCCGCCGGCCAGCTCTCCAAGTCGGTCCAGGCATGGGCCGCGGCTGGCAAGATCTACAGCTGGAACCAGTACTACTTCACCCAGGAGTTCCGCGAGAAGACGCTTGCCGCGATCTACAACCAGTTTGCAACGGGAGCCATCAACAAGGCCAGGTTCATCGATCTCATGACCAAAGCCTTCGAGAGCCTGAAGAAGTAGGATCCCGCTGAGGGCCTGCCGAGCGGCGGCCCACTTCCGACCCGCCCCCTGGCGCACGCGCAGGGGGCGGGTTTATCATTCGCGCAGGAGCCTCACCGATGCGGAAAGCGAAACATCCTGCCATTTTCTGGCTCTTCCTCGCGCCCGTGCTGTTCGCGTTTGTCATCGTCATAGTAGTTCCGTTTATTCTCGGCGCGTACTACTCCTTCACGAATTGGTCCGCGACGGACAGGCTCGGGGAGACGCTCAAGCTTGTTGGTCTTGCCAACTACGCCGGCATCCTGAAGGACCCGAGCTTTACCTACTCCTTCATCATCACCGTCGTGTACACCCTCCTCAACATGATCGCCATCAACATCGTTTCCTTCGCTCTTGCCATGCTCGTGACGCAGAAGCTCGTCGGACGCAATGTCTACCGCGCGGGCTTCTTCATCCCGAACCTCATCGGCGGCCTCATCCTCGGTTACGTCTGGCAGTTTATTTTCGACAACGCCGTTCCGTCGCTCGGGACATTCCTCGGGTTCGCCTCCTGGGAGAATCCCGCGAATCTCCTGCTGGCAAAAAGCAACACAGCCCTCCTCGCCATGGTCGTCGTGGGCACCTGGCAGTACGCCGGCTACATCATGGTGATTTACGTTGCGGCAATCGAAATGATCCCCCAGGAGCTCGTCGAGGCGGCACAGATCGACGGCGCCTCCACATTCAGGCGGCTGCGCTCCATTACCCTGCCGATGATACGGCAGGCCCTGACGGTCACCCTCTTCATTACACTGGTCAACTCATTCAAGCAGTTCGACGTCAACGTGTCCCTCACCGCGGGCGGTCCATCGGCAATGTTTCTCGGGCAGCCGATCTACGGCACACAGCTCCTCGCCATGAACATTTACAACCAGGGTCTGAAGTCGGACGATATGGCCGGCGGTCAGGCCCGGGCGGTCGTGTTCTTCCTCGTGCTGGTGCTCGTTTCGATCATCGAGGTCTCCATCAACAAGAAGAGGGAGATCGAGCTGTGAAAAAGCGACGCATGGGAAGTCTCGTCGTCCCCGAGGTCCTCGCCGTCGTCCTCTTCCTGTTGTTCCTCTTTCCCTTCTTCATCGTCCTGGTGAACTCTGCCAAGACCCCGTTCGAGATCACACAGAGTCCGCTCAGCCTTCCCACTGACTGGATGAAAATCCTGCTGAACATGTACACGATCTGGACCAGCGTAAACGTGCAGTACTCCTCCTCCTTCCTGAGCTCGATCATCATCACGGTGTCGTCCCTTGTCCTGCTCAACGTTCTCTCCTCTCAGGCGGCCTGGGTCCTCGTGCGCAACAAGTCCAGACTCTCAACGGGCATCTTCATCATCTTTGTCGCGGCGATGGTGATCCCGTTCCAGATCGTCATGTTTCCCCTGCTCACGTGGTTTCGCGAAATCGCGACTCTCACGGGGATGCGGCTTCTGCGGTCTTACGCGGGAATCATCCTCGCCTACATCGGCTTCGGAATGTCGCAGTCCATCTTCCTGTTCCACGGCTTCACCAAGAGCATTCCGCTCGAGCTGGAAGAGGCCGCGACCATCGACGGCTGCAGGCCCGCGCAGACCTTCTACCGGATCATTTTCCCGCTCCTGAGGCCAATCCACGCGACGGTCCTCGTGTTGAACGGCATCTGGATCTGGAATGACTACCTGCTCCCGCTCCTCATCCTCGGGAAGGGAAACAACGTGATGACGATCCCTCTGGCGGTGTCAAACTTCGCGGGAGCCTACGTGAAGCAATGGGATCTGATTCTCACCGCCATCCTCATGGCAATGATCCCCATCGTCATTCTCTTCCTCTTCGCGCAGAAGTTCATCATCAAGGGTATGATCGCCGGTTCCATCAAGTGACGGGAGCCGAAAGCCGCGCCAGCGGCATTCTCCTGCACCCCACGAGTCTCCCCGGGCCGCACGGGATCGGCACGCTGGGCGCGGCTGCGTATCGCTTCCTGGACTACCTCGGCGCCGCGGGCCAGTCTCTCTGGCAGGTGCTCCCCCTCGGACCGACCGGTTACGGGAACTCCCCCTATGCATGCTTTTCATCATTCGCCGGCAACCCTCTTCTCGTGAGCCTGGAAGCGCTCGTTGAATTGGGAGCGCTCGAGCGTAGGGAGCTTGTGGGCGCTCCCGAATCACCCGGGGGCAGGATCCAGTTCGGCCCTCTTATCGAGTGGAAAATGCCGCTCCTCCGACGGGCAGCAGGCCGATTCCTGGACTCCGCGTCCCGGGAGCGGGGTGATGCCCTGGAGGCATTCAGGTCCCGGGAGGCATGGTGGCTGGAGGACTACGCGCTCTTCATGGCCATCAAGAACGGCACGCGCGCCGGCGCGTGGAATGACAGTTGGGACGCGGACATTGCGCTCCGGAGACAGGAATCTCTCAGTCACTGCGGGGCGGAACTGGCCCGGCAGATCAGGGAAGAGGAAGTGATCCAATTCTTCTTCTTCTCCCAGTGGGATTCGCTGCACGAGGCAGCCGCCCGCAAGGGCATTCGCATCATCGGCGACCTTCCGATCTTCGCCGCGCCCGACAGCGCCGATGTCTGGGCCCACCGTGAGCTCTTCCTTCTCGACAAGGAAGGCAAGCCAACGGTGGTCTCAGGAGTACCCCCGGACTATTTCGCGGCCACGGGCCAGCTGTGGGGCAATCCCCTCTACGACTGGGACGAAATGGCGCGGCAGGGTTTCCGCTTCTGGATCCAGCGGATACGCGCCGCCTGCCGGCTCTTCGACCTGGTGCGCGTCGATCATTTTCGAGGATTCGAGGCATGCTGGTCCGTGCCGGCGGGCGAACGCACGGCGGAGCGGGGCCGGTGGGTGAAGGTCCCCGGGGTTCTCCTCATCCAGGCGATGGAGAAAGAGCTGAGGACACTGCCGATCATCGCCGAAGACCTCGGGGTCATCACCCCCGAGGTCGAAGAGCTGCGCAGGAGGTTCGGTTTTCCGGGCATGAGAATTCTCCAGTTCGCCTTCGACAAGGGAGAAGCGGGCCGCCTCGGCGCGAACAACAGGTTCCTTCCCCACAACCATTCGAGGAACTCCGTCGTGTACACGGGCACCCATGACAACGACACGACACGGGGATGGTGGGAGGCGAGAACGAGGGGAGAACGCGAGTACCTGGAAAACTATTGTTCGGCGACGGACCCCGAGATCGAATGGCGTCTCATCCGCATGGCAATGGCATCGGTATGCAGGACTGCAATCGTGCCCCTGCAGGATGTGCTCGGCCTCGGCCGGGAGACACGAATGAACACACCGGGCACGTCCGGCGGGCAGAACTGGTCCTGGCGGGCCGATGACCGCAGTTTCCCCGAGGGCGCGGCCCGGCGCCTCCGATCCCTGTCCGAGATCTACGGCCGGACCCCCGCCGCGGGTTGACGCCCGCCTGCCCCCTCAGACCCGGCGCGCGACAATGTCGGCCGCGTTGCGGCGGATGAACTCCACCGCCTCGCTTTCCGTCTCGAAGTGTTCATTGCGCGACACGTACGAGAAGGCCGGAAATGCTTCGAGGGCCCGGGCGGGACGCCACTGGGCGAACCATCCCTTCCGGTCGCGGTGCGGGACCGCACGGTACTCGATCCCGTGGACCCGGTCGATCATGATCCCCGGAGTTGCTTCCATAGTTTGATGATCGGCAGTTGTCATGCGCACCTTCGCCCCATAAGATCAGCGCATGCCCGTCATGGGATCCGTAGAATCAAGGTTCGCGCGGATCGAAGCGGCCTTTCGCAAGGACGGCTTCGAGGTGGTGCGCCGCACGGAGAAAGATGAGCGGCTGGGAATACTCGCCCGCCACACGCAAGCCCGGAACAGCAGGACGGGTGCCCCGAAACGAGCCTTCTACGTGGAGGGAGACGGCGCGCGGATTGGCTGGCTCATCGGTGCAATGGCGGAGCCAGACGTGGCCCGTATGGCCGGGGAGTTTATCGACAACGTCGCCTTCGCATTTTTTGGTTCCGGACCCATGTCGGAGGAAGACACGCTTCCCCGGCTCAAGGACATCATCGTCCGCATTATCTCCAGCGCGTCGGAGCGCATGCTCCCGGACATCCCACAGCAACTGCTGGCCGAAATAGACGGAATCGTCGATGGATGCCGCGCGGCCAACCCCGCCACCAGCGTGCGGCGTGAGCGGCTCCTCGCGCTCAACCTCGGAATCGACTGCCTGCTCGCCCACATCTACACGGGGACAATCTTCGCCGAGCGCGGCGTGCACCCCGGCCTCCTTCGGACCCCCATCGGCTGCAATGCCTTTTCACTTTCGGGGGATGCCGCCGGCGGCCGGCATTTCTTCGGCAGGGATTTCATGTTTCCGACGGCGAATGTCTTCCAGGACACCGCCTGCCTGATGATCCAGGTTCCGGACAATTCCGCGGGCAGGCCCGGGCGGCCGTTCGTGAGCCAGGGCGCGCCCGGTCTCGTCGGCGCCATGGCCGCGATGAACGAGGCGGGCCTCGCGGCCGGCGTCGACATGCTGCCCAGCAGGCTGTGCGATCCCGGCCGGCCGGGGCTGAACTCGCTGCTCCTCGTCAGGGAGTGCGCCCAGCACTGCGACTCGGTGGATGCCGCGGTAGAGAGAATCAGGGAAGCACCGCGCGGCGTGTCGTGGCTGTACCCCGTGGCCGACGCGGATGGCCAGGCCTGCGTCGTGGAAGCGGGACGCAGGCTCGGTGCGAGCGAGCCGTTTCCCTACTTCGATCACATTCCCTCCTATTTCCGTGCCCGGCTCCCCGGGCTGCCGTACATCCGCGGCATCCGCGCCCGGTACGGAACCCCGCCGCCTTCGGATGGGCTCGTCGTGCGCGGTCGTGACTATCGGTATCCCGAGGAATACGGCAGGGACTGGAATGAAGGGCTGTGGAAGGCATTCGACCGCAACTGGCTGACGATCCTGAAAGATCTTCTGTGCGATATCTTCGGCGGCGTGAAAGCGTCCGCTCAGATCCGGGCCCTTGCGGCGGGCGCGGCCTTCTCCGAAACGATGTTCGGTGAAACCGGCGCCATCAATGCGACGTGGAAGGACCGCAACTGTCCGGGCCCCTTCTACTTTGCCCCTCAGCGCGAGCAGCGGCCCGATGTCCTCATCGCCACAAATCACTGCATCTCCCCGGAAATGCGGCTCACCTCGATGAGCGAGTGGATCGCCCTGCTTTCAAGCGGGGACCAGAACGACATCCAGTGGAGGTACGACGAGCTGAACCGTGATGTGCTGGGCGCGCTGGCCGCCGCTCCGGCGGGCATTGATGAAAAGACGGCATGGGATCTGATCAACTTCCTTCGTCCGGATGGGAAATTCACTGACTACTACAATCCCGGCGGGACCAGGGATTGGCGGGAGATACAGGTCCACGGCAGCGTCACGCTGTGCGAGCTCACCTCGCGCACCTTCACGAGCCTGTTCGGGTACTACGGGGATCAGCCGGTTACAATCCACCTGCGGGACTTTTCGACCGCGAGCTGAGGTTCCCGGGGTGTTTCTCAGTCCAGGTTGCGGCAGCAGGTTCGCTTCGGAGCTCGGACCCGCCGACCCGCTACTTCTGCGTCTTTTCCTGGGTGTCCTTGAGGCGTTCTTCGACGACCTTCTTCACCTGCGCGTCGAAATCGGGGTAGCGGCCGCGAAGGGCATCAAAATCGGCCTTGGACAGCTTGTACACGTCGCAGTAGCTGAGAGCGCGGATGCTCGCCATGCGCTTCTCCCCCTGGATGAGAGCGGTTTCGCCGAACGGTGAACCCTGCCCGAGGGAGGCCACGCGCACGCCGTTCACGAGGACCTCGACGTCGCCGTTGGAGAGAAAGTACATGCAGTCGCCGTACTCGCCCTGGCGGATGATGTAGTCATCCGGCAGGAAGACATTGGGCCGCAGGAGCTGCACGATTTCCCGGATGAAGATCTCGTTTGCGTTCTTGAAGAGGGAGACCTTTTCCAGGATGGCCTGGTTGAGGAAGAGGCTGATTTCCATGGAGAGCGTGTGCGGCAGCTCCTCCGTGATGGAGATCGACGAAACGCTCTTCTGCGTTTCCCACAGATAGGCGTAGTAGTTGCGAACGCGCGACTGCAGTGGCCCGGGCACCCGCCTGGTGCGGAGGAAATCGTTGATCTCTTCCATTTTCGCCTGGTAATTGGCCCGTGCCACGTCGATGTTTGCGATCAGGGTGGCCACGTTTCCAATAATGTACCCGTACATGCCGACCCCGAAGATCATCACGACGATCGTGTAGATGATCTGGCCATTGCTGTCGTGATTGGGCGTGTAGTCTCCATACCCGATGGTGGCGATGGTTGTCACGCACCAGTAGACACTGCGAAGGTACTGGTCGAAGTATGGACGGCTGGTCTCGCTCGCTCCGATAAGCACCCAACCGCAGGCCATGAGGTGAACTACCGTGACGAACCAGAACCCGAACGTCACGAGGCGCATCAGGGCAGGGCTCACGCTCAGGGTTTCCCGGATGTCGTTGAAAATGGCGCTCACCTTGCTGATCTTCACCATCTTCATCAGCTTGGTCACCATGATGATGTCCAGCACGGCGCCGACTCCTATGGAGGAGCTGGGAGACCAGAGGGAGGTGACATAGAAGAGCCATGTAAAGGGGATGCACGCGATGACGTCCACGGGGAACCAGCTTCGAAGGTACAACCGGGCAATGCTCCTGCGGTCGCTGTGGATCTTCAGCCCTTTCTTCACCGACTGGTTGAATGTGTAGGGAATGTCCAGCAGATAGACGATCGTGATGATCCAGTAGATCGCGTCGAAGTCATAGAGCTTGAAGGTCAGCCGGTAGGAGGTGATGATCGTCCCGGCAAGGGCGGAAAAAATGACAAAGACGTTGTAGACCAGCTTCGACGGTCCATCGAACGGAAACACGGGGATTTTCCGAACGAGCTCCTTGATCTTCAGCATTCCGCATACTAGTATAGTGAGCACGCAGGGTGCACTCAACAAAATCTTGCCGAAAGGAAGGTCGCCATGCTCCTGGCCGTGTCGGTCGGCAATTCACACATCACCTTCGGAGCCCACGAAAAGGGCGCATGGACACGCCGCTGGCGCATCCAGACCGTGCACGCAAAGACCTCTGACGAGTACCTGGTCATCTTCCGCACGCTTCTGGACACGGCTCAGATTCCGGGGGACCGGATCGATTCCGCCATACTTTCCAGCGTCGTCCCTCCCCTCACCGGCACAATGGTTGAAACGGTCCGCGAGCTTACGGGCCGGGTTCCCCTGATTCTCTCTCCCGCCCTGGACATCGGACTTCGGATCACGACCGAAAACCCCGCGGAAGTCGGCGCCGACCTGGTGGCAAACGCGGTGGCGGCCTTCGACAGGTTCAAGGGCAACTGCATCGTCGTGGATTTCGGCACCGCGCTCAGCTTCACCGCGGTGGCGGCGCCGGGGGAGTTGCGCGGAGTTGCCATCGCGCCAGGTCTCACCTCGGCGGTCGAATCCCTGGCCCGTAACACCGCCCAGCTCCCCACGGTGCCCCTCGCGCCACCCGCGGTGACGATCGGCCGCAACTCCATGCAGTCCATCCAGGCGGGCATCGTCTTCGGCTATGTGGGCCTGGTGGGTGAGATCATCCGCCGAATGCGCGCGGAGCTGGGAGGGAGCGCCAGCGTGGCAGTCACGGGGGGACAGTCGCAGATCATGGCGCCCCTCCTCGGAGAGAAGCTTGTTCATGAGCAGTGGCTTGCGCTCGAAGGGCTTCGGATCATCGCGGAGAAGAATACCGGCAGGAACTAGGAGCTTGTCGGACTGAGA
>PMZS01000343.1 GCA_003170115.1 Spirochaetaceae bacterium | reverse complement strand
CCCCCCCCAGAGCGAGCCCCGCACACCGCGTGAGCACCGCGTTCCCACTCTCCCATTGCTTCGCCTTTTCTCCCGCGGGCAGGCGGACCGGATTCGAGGCCACGCCGCCGAACTCCGCGGCGGTGTTCGCGTCGAACACCGTGACCGACGCTTCAGGGCACGAAGGCCCGGTTCCGAACGCCACCTCCGTGGTGACGCCGCCGATGTTGAAGGTCAATGGGGGGGTCATGCGACCTCGCCTCCCAGGGCGATGAAATCCCGGATGAAATCCGGATAGGACACACGCGAGCAGTCGAATCCGGCGACTTTTACTCCGCCCGGAACGCCCGCGCCCGCCACTGCCGCCGCCATTGCGATTCGATGATCGCCCTGCGGATCGACGACGCCGGGCCGCAGCTCCTGGGGACCATCAACGGCAAAACCGTCCTCGAAGATCTCCAGCTTTCCGCCAAGGCATTCCACCATGCGGGCAATCATGGTCAGTCTGTCGCTCTCCTTCACGCGCAGCTCGGAAGCTCCCCTCACCTCGGTGCGGCCGTGAGCGAATAGGCCGAGCACCGCCAGGAGAGGGATCTCGTCGATGAGCTCGGGAACTTCTACCGCGGCCACCGTCGCGCCTCGGAGCGCGGCGGGATGGACCATGATCGACCCGGCAGGCTCCCCGAGGGATGAGCTTTCCTCGGCGATGTCCAAAGATGCTCCCATGCGGCGGGCTACCTCGAGAAACCCGCATCGCGTCGGGTTGACCCCGCACCCGTGAATCGTGAGCTTTCGTCCATTCACCAGTGCCGCGGCGACAAGAAACGCTGCGGATGAGACGTCCCCCGGCACGTCCCCGTCGAATCCGGGGAGACTCTTCACGGGGTCCACGCGCAGGCTGGAGTCCTGCCGATCCAGGCGCACGCCCAGGGCGCGCAGCATCCTCTCCGTGTGGTCACGGGAGCCGATCTTCCCGCCGATCCGGGAAGCACCAGTCGCGCGCAGGGCGGCCAGGAGAAGGCTGCTCTTCACCTGGGCGCTGGCAACCGGAAGGTCCCAGGAAATGGGCCGCAGGTCACCGGCTCCGGGAATGAAACACAGCGGCGCGAACCTGCCCGATTCTCTTCCTTCAATATGCGCGCCCATCTCCCGCAGCGGCTCTACCACCCTTCCCATTGGCCGGCGCACCAGCGAATCGTCGCCGCTCAACACGACGAGGATTCCCTGGCCGGCGAGAAGCCCGGAGAGCAGCCGCATGGTCGTCCCGGAGTTTTCCGCGTCCAGGGGCCTGAGCGGTTCGGCAAATCCCCGAAGCCCGACTCCCTGCACTTCTACCCCGTCTGCGGTGTCTGTGAACCGCACACCGAGCGATTCGAGGCAGCGGCGGGTCGAATTGCAGTCACCGGTGGAGAGAGGCCGCCGAATTCGAGAGGGTGAGCTGGAGACCGCGGCCAGCATCAGCGCCCGGTGCGTAATGGACTTGTCGGGCGGCGGGACATACGTTCCCCCCACTCCCCGGGGCGCGCGAAAAGTCGGGTCCATGGATCGAGCTTACGCAATGAGTTATAGTGATGTCAAATGATCGATCTCCACACGCACTCTACGGCGTCGGATGGATCCTGCACGCCCGAAAGGCTGATCGAGATTGCGCTCGCTGCGGGGCTCACGGCCCTGGCGTTGACGGATCATGACACGTTGGACGGATTGGCCCGTGCGAGGGCGCGGGCCCAGGGAACCGGCCTGTGTTTCATCCCCGGCGTGGAAATCGAGATTGAAAGCGACACGGGGGAGTTTCATCTGCTCGGAATCGGCCTCGGCGGAGACGTAAGCGCGCTCCTGGAGGCATTGGCACGGGTCCAGGCTGCGCGCCGCGGCCGGAACCTTCGGATGGTGGAAAAAATGCGGACCGGCGGCATCCCCATCACCATGCAGGAAGTCACGGAAACCGCCGGCGGTGACATCGTGAGCAGGGCGCATTTCGCCCGGGTGCTGGTGAGGAAGAAGGTCGTCGGCTCGATCGATGCCGCTTTCAAGAGACTGATCGGAAAGGGCTTGCCGTATTACGAGCCGCGCGCGTGCCTGGAGCTGCCGGAGGCAACACGCCTGATCCGGGGCTCGGGAGGCATATCGGTGATCGCTCATCCGGCCTCCCTGGGGCTCCGCGGACAATCCCTTCGGGTGTTCGTCAGCGCCTGCAGGGACCAGGGAGTCGCCGGTATCGAGGCCTGGCACCCGAATCACTCGGTGAAGGAATCCCGCGGGCTGGAGCGCCTCGCCTCCTCCCTCGGGATGGCAGTGACGGGCGGCTCGGATTTCCACGGTGAGCACATCCCGAGCCGCAGGCTCGGGCTCAGCTCGGGAGGCAGGGAAATCCCGGATCGATTCCTGGCCGCCGTGCCCCATGACGCCCCGAGCAGGCATGGCTCCGACGGGGCGCCTTCGTTGAATCCCTCCGAAGCCTGATCTATACTCACCGCGATGGTCGCGGCACTCGGCAGATGGGCGAACGACAAGGCGCGGGACTACGCGTACGCCCTGGGGTTCTGCTTCCAGGTCCTGAAGGAAACTGCCCTGTTCATGCGCCGGAAGCAGGTGGCCTTCCACGTGCTCGTCCTGCAGATCCTGTTCACCGGCGTGGAGGCCGTGAGCATCGTCTCCCTGATCGCCCTTTCGTTCGGAGCGGTGATCATCGTGGAGGGCGGGACCGTTCTTCCCCGGTTCGGCCAGACGAGCCTGCTGTATTCGATCCTCATTGTCGTGATCACGCGCGAGCTCGGTCCGATCCTCACCGCCTTCATCATCGCCGCGCGGTCCGGGCCGGCGATCGCCGCCGAGCTGGGAAACATGGTCGTCTCCCACGAGATCGAGGCGTACATGTCGGTGGGCATCAACCCGATCTCCTACCTCGTCGTTCCCCGGGTCCTCGGCGTGACGATCTCCGTCATGGCCCTCACGATCTATTTCAATTTCTTCGGGCTCGTCGGCTCCTTCCTTGTCGCCCAGTTGATCCACCCGATTCCCTTCGTGGAATATTTCAGCGCGCTCCTCCGCAAGCTGCAGATGAGGGACATCCTCTCGACGCTCCTCAAGAGCTTCATTTTCGGGGTCATCATCTCCGTGGTGGCCACCTACCAGGGGTTCAAGGTGAGCGCCTCGGTCACCGAAATCCCCCGTGCCGCGATCAAGGCCGTGGGCCAGGGTTTCGTGCTTTGCTTCCTCGCCGATGCCCTGATCACCCTCATCTACTATGTCTGAAGAGGCGCGCATGGGGGACATAGTCGCCCTGGAGGATGTCCGGCTGACCCTCGGAGGCTTCGAGGCTCTCCGGGGGGTGAGCGTGGGATTCGCCGAGGGCAAGAGCACGGTGATCATGGGACCGTCGGGCTGCGGGAAGAGCACCCTCCTGAAGGTTGCCGCGGGGCTGATACCCCCGGACAGCGGAAGGGTATGTTTCCGAGGCCGCGACATCTTCCAGATGTCGGAGCGCGCGCTCCTGGGCATGCGCCGTCAGAACGGATTCGTCTTCCAGGACGGCGCGTTGTGGGAGAACAAGTCCCTTTTCGAGAACCTCGCCCTTCCGCTTCAGGTGCACTTCCCCGAGGTCCCCGCAGCGGACAGGAGCCGACGCGTCATTCGGGCACTGGAACGCGTGGGGCTCGAGGAGTCCGCCTCGGAACGGCCCGCGGCCCTCTCCGGGGGGGAGAAGAAGATCGCCGCCCTCCTCCGCGCCCTCGTGACCGAGCCCATCCTCCTTTTCATGGACGAGCCCACGCTCTCCGTCGACTTCGCGATGACGGGGCGGATCAATCAGATCATCCGCGACCAGAAGGGGCGCGGGAGCACCATCATCGCCGTGACACACGACGCGCAACTTACCGCAAGCCTGGCCGACCGCCTGGTCGTGATGGAGGCCGGCGAGGTTCTGGCCTCGGGGGATTTCGACGAGGTGAAACGCTCTCCACACGCCCGCGTTCGCGCGATTCTCTCGGAGGTGCTCAAGGATATCGCCTCCTACGACACGGATCTGCTGGAGCTTCTCGACCAGGACCAGGAACCCGGAGAACGTTGACGCGCGCGTTCCCCGGAGATAGGATCACAACCGAATGAAGTTCAAGATCCGTTTCGCTGACCAGATCGTGGGGATCTTCGTGCTCGCGGCGATCGTCGCCGTGGCGGTTGTCTTCATCCTCATCGGGGTCAACCAGCGGTGGTTCGCGAAAAACTACTATTTCACGAGCCAATTCGCCTCCGGCTCGGGCCTTGTCGTGGGGATGCCGCTCAGTTTCAAGGGCTTCGAGATCGGCAAGATCTCCCGTATGTCCCTGAACGAACAGAACGAGGTCGACGTCCGCTTCTACATCGAAGACACCTACTACGACCGCGTGAAGCCCGATTCCGTCCTGGAGCTGACCTCGAGCCCCATAGGCCTGGGCACCACGCTGAAATTCCACTCCGGCAAGAACAGGCTGCCGCCCGTCGCCGAGGGTGCTTTCATTCCGAGCCTCGATTCGGACGAGGGCCGCCAGCTCGTCGCCGACGGAAAGGTGGATATCCCGAAAGATGCGGATGTCATCGGCTCGGTCATCGCCAAGCTCAATCCCATCCTCGACGAAACCCGGCAGACAGTCGCCGATATCCGTCGCATCGCAGAAACGGTCAACTCCGGGCTCAACGGCGGCGGCGGGCCGATCGGCACCATGGTCACCGATCTCTCGCGGACTCCCGGGCGCGTGAACGCAACCGTGGTTGATCTCAACGNNGCTCAACCCCATCCTGGACGAGACGCGCCAGACCATCGCCGATATCCGGCGCATCGCGGAGACCGTCAATGCCGGGCTGAACGGCGGGGGCGGGCCGATTGGCACGATGGTGTCGGATCTTTCGCGGACGCCGGCCCGGGTGAACACGGCTGTGGACGACATCAGCGTCAGGATCAACACGGTGCTGGACAGGGTGGCCGTCATCTCGGAGAACGTGAACGCCATCTCCGTCCAGACGCGCGGAGTCGTCGGGGACCTTTCGACCAACCTGGATGTCATCTCGCAGAACCTCAAGGAAATGACCGGATCCCTGAAGAACACGCAGGGGCTGGCAAGGCGCCTCCTGGACCCGCAGGGCTCGATGGACACTTTCTTCAATGATTCCAACGAGCTGTACAACCAGGTGGACAGCGCCCTGAAGAACGTGAATGCCATCACCGCCCAGGTCAAGAGCTTCGTGGACTTCATCAACGGGACCCGTCCGCAGGTCACGTCGATCCTGGAGCGAGGCAGCGACACGCTCTCCTCGGCAAAGGACGTTCTGGAGGCGGTGAAGAACAACCCGCTCCTCAAGGGCGGAGTGCCGGCCCGCACGACGCAGGGCGCGCCCATGTCCAGTTACCGGGACGAGAACTTCTGATGCGGCCGCGGATTCTGCGTGCCGCGTGCGCTTTTGTGTCCGTGTCCCTCGTGATCGGATCCTGCTCCTCCGCGCCGAAGCAGAGCGACACCGTGCAGACCGTGAAAATTCAGGCCGACCAGGAGGCCGCCTCGGGGGAGGCCTATTACCGGCAGGGCCGCTACGACCTTGCCCTGCAGCTCTTCACCCAGGCCCTCAGCGGATACACGTCGGTCGATGACGGTGCAGGAATCATCCGGTCGTACAACGCGATCGGAAAAAGCTATGTCGTGCTGGGATCGCTGGATCTTGCGGAAAACATCTTCCTGAGGGCACGCGAGCGCGCCCAGGGAGAGAGCCCGTCCCTCCTCTTCGATTCCTCGATCAACCTGGGAGAGCTGTACCTGGCGAAGGGCGATGCGCAATCCGCCCGGACAACACTGTTGAACGCGAACACAATGCCTTTTCCCGGACGCCGATCCGCGCAGACAGCCATGCTCTATCACGATCTGGGAACGGCGGAGAAGAACCTCGGCAATTCGCCGAAGGCGCTGGAATACTTTCAGCTTTCCCTGAAGACGAACCTGTCGAACAAGTACATTGCCGAGGCCGCCTCGGATTACTACATGATCGCTTCCGTGTACTCGCGCGAC
This sequence comes from Spirochaetaceae bacterium, assembly GCA_003170115.1. Taxonomy (GTDB): domain Bacteria; phylum Spirochaetota; class Spirochaetia; order SZUA-6; family Fen-1364; genus Fen-1364. The sequence continues at coordinate 22,476 of PMZS01000343.1, read as the reverse complement.
GGCATGTACGACGAGGCCCTCAAGAATGCTTCCCTTGCACTCTCCCTCGACAAGCGGGTGGAAAGCTCCCCGGGAATCGCGAAGGATCTGTATGCCATGGGCCTCATCGCCGCGAAGAAGGGGGATCAGGGCTCAGCCTTCGATTACTTCCAGCGATCGTATCTCGTGTCCACGACGCTCGGGTTCAGAGATGACATGAAGAAGGCGCTGGCGAGGCTTGTGGCAGCCGCCGATGCCCTGGGACGGACGACGGACGCCGAGTCATACCGCCATGCCCTCGCCGACCTGGAAAATCCGCCTTCGTCGATGGGCAATCCGCCTTCGTCGATGGGGACCCCGTGAAGAGCGGCCTGCAGAAATCCATCGCCGCGTGGATCGAGGGTGGTCGAAAAGTCGGGTTCCTCCTCCTGCTCGTCGCCGGCAGTGCCATCCTCGGATTCCTGATCGCATGGCCCCTCTGGCTCTTTGCGACCTCCGCCCGCCAGGCATACACCATCACGGTTCTCTCCCTTGCCGGCGCCGGGGTCGTCTTTCTCGTGGTGCGGGCAGCGCAGAGAAGGCGGAGGGCCGTGCGGGACGCCGGGAAGCCCCCGCGCACATTCCTCTCCGGGCTCCTCACCGCCCTGATGGTCGTTGTCGGGATTGCCGGCGTGTACCTGGCCGCGGCGCTCATCGTCCGCGGGCTCTGGATCATTGGTGCCGCAGTCATTGCAGTGTGGGGGGGGCTTCTCTGGCTGATCGGACGGGCGCGCGGCGCGGCAAAGAATCGAAAGGTGCGCCCGGTTCCTGCCGAAAATAGGGGTGAGTGAAGCGCACATTCCTTCTGCCCCTTATCGCTTTCGTCGTGGTGTTGCCGTGCGGCTCAGCCGCTGCCTCGGAGCAGTATCCCGTCGTGCGCGTTCTCAGCCATGACGATGCGCTTTTCGTTCAGCAGCAGGCGGAGCTGGACGAGTTCCGCCAGGTCATGGAAGCGCGAACAGGCGAACCAGGCGTTCTGCCAAGCCTGGACATATTCGCGTATACCCGAAAGCAATCAGAAGACCTTTATTCGCTGAACGCGCGGCTGGGGCTTCGCTATGACACCCTGGCCACCCTGAACGGCGCCGTGAGCAAGGATGCCTTCAACGGTCGGGCACGGATCCTCATACCGAGCCAGGACGGACTTTTCGTGAGCGACCCTCCCCGCGGGGACCTGGAAACGATGGTCTACTCTACCCGGATTGCCGCGGGCAAGCGTCCCCTGAAGCTGCAGGTGGCCCGCGCCGACGGCCGCTGGGAGGCCATGTCCTTCTTTCCCGACGAATCGTTCAGCAACGTCGAGCGGGCATTTTTCCTCGGCATCCTCTACCGTAACCCCATCGACAAAGGCCGGATCACGTCCTTGTACGGGTGGCGGAGCGACCCTTTCACCGGGGGCAGGGAGTTCCACGCGGGCCTCGACATCGGGGCTCCGGACGGCACGGCCGTGCATGCGGCGCGCGACGGTACGGTGGAAGAGGTCGGCGTAAGCGACCCGCTTGGCCGGTATGTCGTCGTGACGCACCCGGGCGGTTACCAGACCGTCTATGGACACCTGTCAGCAATTAATGTTATTATAGGAGAGCCGGTGAGCACCGGCTCCGTCCTGGGTGCGGTGGGTCATACTGGGCGCGCGACTGGACCGCATTTGCATTTCGAAGTGCGGACCAAGGCCGGCACCATGGATCCATTGCAGCTGATCAGGATGAAATTGCGCTAAAGTTCACGGATAGGGGATGACGATAAGAAAGGTGTTGGTGTCCAAGATGTAGTTCCCCTCCCAGTTTACTATGTCGAACGGCACCACACCAGGCAGGCCGGCTCCTTCGGGGGNNCACCGGTTGACAAAGCATCGCCCTTCCCATAAGTTTTCTCAGTGCGTCTTCTTCCCCGAAAACGTTCCCCGTTTGAGATACTTCTGGTTGCGTCTTTTGCAATCGCCATTCTCCTCGGGGTCACGCTCGGGATCGCCCTTGCCGCAACCCGGAACATCTCCACCAAGGAACAGTTCGGGGATGCGCAGGCGGCCCTTCCCACAAGGATCCTGGACATCAATGACAGGGAAATCACCGAGTTTTTTGGCGAGCAGAACAGAGAACCGGTCACTATCGACCAGGTGCCTCAGCATCTCATAGACGCCCTCCTCACACGGGAGGATCGCAATTTCTACTCCCACCACGGATTCAGCCTCCGCGGGCTCTTGCGGGCGGCGTTCAATATCGTCACCGGCCGCTACGTGTCGGGAGGCAGCACCCTCACACAGAACCTCGCCGGGCGGCTGTACGCCGACCGTACGGACATTTCGATCAAACGCAAGGTGGTCGAGCTCTGGTGGGCCATCCAGATGGAGCGCCGCTATACGAAGCAGGAAATCCTGGAGATGTACCTCAACGAGATGCCCTTCGGATCGGGCAATCTCGGGGTCCAGGCGGCAAGCAAATTCTACTTCGCCCATCCCGTCCAGGAGGACACGGTCGCCGAGTCGGCCATGCTGGTCATCCAGCTGGCCAGCCCCTCGCTGAACAACCCGATCCGCAACCCGCAGAGGGCGAGGAAGCTGCAGCGGGAGATCCTCGACCAGATGGTTCAGCTCCACTACGTGACGAAGAAGGAGGCGGACGACTCTTTCAACGAGTACTGGGCGCGCTACGACTACACGCGGGCAAACTCCAGCGCATTCCTCGACCGCGAGGACAAGGCACCGTATTTCAGCGAGTACATCCGCGGTCAGCTGGATGACCTCCTGGTCGGTTCCTACAACTACCTGACCGATGGTCTTGTCGTGCACACGACGCTCAATCTCGACTACCAGAGGGAAGCGGACGCGAGGATGACGCAGGACATCGACAAGGTGAACGCCCTCTACCTCGCCACGGCCGGGGCCCAGGTTTCCAGCTCCAATGCCGCCTACCTCCCCCTGATCGACCTCCTGGGGTTCACCTTCAACGTGGATGACCTGATGTACAGGAACCGCAATGCCAGCGGCAATGCAAAGCGAGACTATTCGCGCAAGATCGCCCCGCTCGTGGACATCGTGACGAACCTTTTCGGCCTGCAGAAGGCGCAGGAGATCGTGTCCGGGGGTATCGGCACCGCACTCGCGGTGACGCGGAAGACCCAGGTGCAGGGGGCTCTCGTCTCCATGGACCCGAACACCGGATACATCCTCGCCATGGTCGGCGGCCGGCAGTTCTCCCGCTCGGACCAGTTCAATCGTGCCACGCAGTCGCGCGTGCAGCCAGGCTCCGCCTTCAAGCCGCTGTACTACTCTGCCGCGATCGACTCCCGGAAGTTCACTCCCGCAACCATGATCCTCGACGCGCCGGTGGTCTTCACGAACGCGGACGGCACGCTCTACGAGCCGCTGAATTACAAGGGACAATGGCACGGAAGGGTGCTGCTCCGCGATGCGCTTGCGGAATCCATGAACGTGCCGTCGCTGAAGGTGCTTGACGGGATCGGCTTCGATGCCGCCATCCAGAGGGCCAGCAGGCTTCTGGGAGTCACCGACCCGGCGGAGATCGACAAGCGGTTCCCGCGGTACTACCCCCTGGGCCTGGGCATCATCTACGTCTCGCCCCTGGAGATGGTGCGCGCCTACTCCACGTTCGAAAACGGCGGACGGGAGGTCGAGCCGGTTTCAATCCGTTACATCGAAGACCGCAACGGCAAGATCGTCATGGAGCCCGCGAAGGAAGCCCTTGCGCGGGAGAGCCGCAAGGGCGATGCGGCCCAGATCATGAGCCCCCAGACCGCCTACATCATGACGAGCATCCTGCAAAGCACGATCAAGGAAGGCACACTCGGCGGCCAGGGCAACCTGCTGGATATCTGGAGCGACAAGAGCCAGCCTTTCGCCGCGAAGACAGGTACCACCCAGAACTGGGAGGATGCCTGGACCGTCGGCTTCTCACCCTGGATGACCACCGCGGTGTGGTACGGTTTCGACGAAGGCAACCGGTCCCTCGGCACGGCGCTCACCGGCGCGGCCATCGCGGGCCCCACCTGGGCGAACTACATGAAGTCCGTGCACAAGGACCTGGCGGTGAAGCGGTTCACCCGGCCGGATACCGGCCTTACGGAAGTGGTGGTCAGCGCGACCTCCGGCCTGCTCCCGACCGCGTTCACGAAGAAGACGATCACCGAGCTTTTCCTCCAGGGGACCGAGCCGCGGGCGTTCGATGAGATCGACGAATACAATGCGACGCAGACCGACAGCACACTGGAGACGCTGAAGAATTCCCTCTTGAATAACCCGGCCTTCAACGGCTCAGGGGAATCGGGCCAGCCGCAGACGGACACGGCGGGCACACAGCCACAGGCACCCTCCTCCGGCGGCAACCCTCTTCTGGACTGACGGAAGGCAGCGCACATGCGCCTGTACACGAAGGATCATGCGTGGGTAGAGGCGGACGGCGTGCGCGCGCGGGTCGGGATTTCCGATTTTGCGCAGTCCGAGCTCGGCGACATTGCCTACGTGGAGCTCCCGGGACTCGGGGCGCGGGCCGTTCGCGGCGAAGTCGTGTGCACGGTGGACTCACTGAAATCCTCAAGCGAGATCTACGCCCCGGTCTCCGGGGTAGTGGTTGCCGTGAACTCCCTTCTTTCCACGGATGAGAACTGCGCCCTTGTCAACCGTGATCCGCTCGGCGAGGGCTGGCTGGTCGACATCGAGATGCAGGACCCCGATGAGCTGAAGCTCCTCCTTGCCGAGGAGGAGTACGCCGCTTACACCCGGGGAGCCTGAGACTCGGATTGCCGGCGCCGCCGGAAGATCCCCGCCAGGAACCACCCCCACCGCCGGGCCCAGTGCGCGAGGGGCGTCTTTCGAGCGGAAATGCTGAAGTCCTCCGCCGCCTCCTCCAGTGTGAAAAGCGGACCATACCTCTTGCCCAGCTCGCTCCAATGCTTTCCCACGTACACGTAAAGGTCTGCCTCTGTGCAGCGCGGGAAGCTCGCCAGCAGCCTTGCCTCCCGAATGATGGTGATGATGGGCACGTACACCGTGTCGTACCAGGAAACCGCGGCGTCCTCGAATGGTATTTCCGCGGCATGTGTGAGGTTGATGTACCACTTGTGCTCGCGGATATGGCCGAGCAGCTCCTCGAAGTGGCCGACTTCCGTGAGCTCGATCGAGCACCCGGGCCTGCTCCGGTCCAGCCGGGTCTCCTCCATGAACCGGGCCTTTTCGAAGTCGATCACTGCCCGCTTCAGCTCCTCGAATCCCATGTCCGAAGTCAGCGGGATCTCGGAGGACAGGGAAATGACCTCCGCGTCGATGAACTCCGCGCCTTGCGCCTTGGCAACGGACACCCGATGGTTGCCGTCACGCACGAAATATGCTCCTCCGATCTCGAAAACCTTGATGGGCGGCAGGGGGACATCCTGGTAGTGGGCCATGTCGACGCTTATCCAGCGGCGCATGAGCTTGTCGTGGCGGGGAAGAAATGCGCGGTTGAAATCCTTGTACCGGCCTTCGCTGCCCACGATTCTTTTTATCGCGATGGTCTTCATACCCCTGTACGTTTCCGAGTCGGGGCGGAGAAGTGAGCGCACGTCCCCGAGGGAGAGCATCTCGTCCTGCCGGGCCTTCAGAAGGGAGAGGATGCGGGTGATCGTCTCCCGCGTGCGCATCCTGCCGAAATCGCTGCGAGCCATGGCCCGGAACGAGTCGTTGCTCATGATGTGCTCTCCAGGTCGATCAGGACATGGTCGTAGGCGTTGATGATGGTCGTTGCTCCGTACTTCGCCTCCCGCGCGGCATTCCGATCGTACAGGTGCACGTGGCCGTGCACGAGATAGCGGGGTTTGAAGGTTCTCATGAACCAGAGGAAAATCTTGAATCCGGTGTGACAGGGATCGGGGAGATCGTTGATCCCATACGGCGGGGAATGCGTGATCAGGACGTCCAGAAATCGACCGTGAAATATCCTGTGCCAGAGAAGCCCCGGAAGCAGGCGGAGCATGTTGATGAACATCGCGAAGTCCGTGAACTGGTTCTCACCCCCGTTGTACCAGATGCTCCCGCCGAGCCCTGCGATGATGAGGCCTCGCACGCGCACCACCCTCCCCTCCAGGCAGACCGCCCCCGCGCCGTTTCCCCAGGGCACGGATTTCTCCTCCGTGATGAAGGGATCGCGGACCTTCCCGTATTGGCGCCGGTGCTCCAGGTGGTGGTTCCCGAAGACAAAATAGAGCCGCCGGTTCAGGGTGCTGATGATGAAATCATAGTACTCGAGGGTGAGGTCCCCGGCGCTCAGCACCAGGTCCACCTTGCCGTACCTCTCCTTCAGTGTTGTGCTGTAGATCAGGGGATCCACATGATCGGCAATACAGAGCAATCTCATTCCGTGTTCCTGAATATAGTGAATCGCATCATGCCATGCAATGTCATGGCGGCGAACGTCGCGAATCACGGCTGGCATTGATCCTCTTTGACAAAACCAAATTTTTCTTGTATATAATTGCTATTCGCAGCCCGAGGAGGGATATTATGGATAAAATGGAAATTCAGGAGAAAATTGTAACGATTCTCGCAAGACATGCTTCCGTCAACCGTTCCGCGCTCACCCCGAATAAGGATCTGAAACTGGACCTTGGCCTCGATTCGTTGGATGTCGCGGAGATCGTATACGAAATGGAAGAAACGTTCGGGATATCCATCCCGGATGAATCCGCGGTGAGAATTCAAAAGATCTCCGACATGGTCGATTTTGTCCATGAGAAAATGGCCGAATCATCACAGGACGGCCTTTCGGTCCAGGAGAGGTAGTCCTTCCCCCCACAGAATCCTTACGGCTCGATTCTTCGCTTTCTCTGAAAACCATCAAGCGGGCGGCATGTATACCGACGAATTCAATGGGTACATGGTGTGCCCGACATCGCCGGCCGGTCAGTCGCGCGATATACTTATGAAGGGGGGTGGAACGCGATGAAGCATGTCATTGCGGCCTGCGTGCTTCTGCTCGCTTCGGCCGCGATCTTCGGCGCCTCGGAGTTCTTCGACAAGGGGGAGGCGCTTTTTGTGCAGAACAAGCCCCAGGATGCGCGGCCCCTCCTGGAAAGCGCGCTCAACGATGATCCCTCGAACGAAAAGGCCTACCTGTACCTGGGAATCATCTACCAGCAGCTCGGTGACGCGCAGAAGGCCATCGACATCCTGAAGCGCGGCCTGGGTATCGCCACCGCCTTCAAGGACCTCTTCTACTACAACATGGGCAACGATTTCTTTTCCCGGAAGGAGTTCACGCTCGCGGAGGAGATGTATACCAGCGCCATTACCAGCAACAAGAGCCTGGCCGTGAGTTACCTGAACAGGGCGAATACGCGCCTGCAGCTTCAGGGCCTCGACGGCGCCCTTGCCGATTACACCCTCTTCCTCCAGATGGCTCCGCAGGATCCCCAACGGCCGAACATCGAGAAGGTCATGGCTCTCATCCGTCAGGTCCAGGACGACAAGGAGAAAGCCCACCAGGCCGAGCTTGCAAGGCAGCAGGCGCTTATGAATGACGTCCTCAAAAGCCTCAACAATGCCGGGGACGCGACGAAGAATCTCTCCGTGGAATCAATCAATGGCCAGAACGACCCTGTCAACGTCGACATAAAGGACTGACCCCATGCAAAAACCCACCCGCAAACCCACCCCGCAGTCGCATCGCATCCTCGGGCTCCCCGCAGCCCTTGCGATAATCCTTGGGGTTCTTGTCCTTGGAGGCGGGGGGGCTGCCATAGGGATCACGGCATCCCGCGCGTCGTCCGCTGCCCAGCTGGCCGACGGCCTGAAGAAGGCGGACTATTACGCGGGCAAGGGGGAGTTCGAAGAGGCGCTGAAGATCCTCAACACGATGAGCATTGACAACCCGAAGGTGAAAGCAGCGCTGGACGACGTGCTCGCGCGCAAGAAGGCGGCGGATGATGCGGCAAAGCAGGGGGAGCTTGCCGCGCTGAAGGCGCAGCAGGACCAGCTGAAAGCGGGCCTCGCGCAGCTCGGGGACAGCCTCAAGAACCGGCAGCAGCAGATCGTGGTGCAGCAGCCGACGAAACCGGTGCCTGAGGATGCAAGCGCGAAGGAGAAGGAGCTTCAGAAGAAGGTCCAGGACCTCATGCAGAAAGGCGCCGCGGCATTCAACGCGGGCCGTTACGCGGAAGCAAGGAAGAACTTCGAACAGGCGGCGGGGCTTGCCCCGGACAACTCTGACGCCCTGGCATACGCGGGGCTCTCCTGGCTCAGGGATAATCCGTCCGACCCCGCGAGCGTGCAGAAGGCTGTAGATTTTTCGAACGCGGCAATCGCGAAGAATCCCGACAACTGGATCGCCCACAGGACCCTCGGCGAGGTGTACGACAGCCGCAAGCTCACTGATGCGGCGATGCAGGAATACAAAATAGCAGCCCGGCTGAACCCGAATGATGCGGACACTCTGTACGCCCTGGGCAAGCTCCAGTACCGCGCAAAGCTGTTCGCAGACGCACAGACGTCGTTCGAGCGCTGCGTGGCCCTGCGCCCCGATTTCACTTCAGCCCATTTCAACCGCGGCATGTCCCTGGTCCAGCTCGGCGAGAAGGCGAAAGCCCTGGACGCGTTCAAGGCAGCCGTGGCGACAAAGAAGGACTTTGCCGACGGCTACTACATGGTGGGCTATCTTCTGAGGGACAAGGGGGACACGGCCGGCGCGCTGGACGCGTTCAAGATGTCCGTCCAGTACGCCCCGGAGAACGTGGGCTATCTCCGCGAGCTGGGCTCCGCGTACATGGCCCGCAATGACTTCGCCGGCGCCGAGACCGCGCTCGCCAAGGCTCTCGTGCTGGATCCGGAGAGCGCCGTTTCCAACTACAACATGGCCTCCGTCAAAATCAAGCTCGGGAAGCCCCGGGAGGCACTGTCCCTCGCCCAGAAGGCGGTGGAAAAGGACAACGGCTCGGCGGCCAGCACCTACATCCTCGGGCTTGCCAACGAAAAGCTGGGCAACACGGACGACGCGATGCGGTACTACGCGATGTCAGTGCAGAAAGACCCGAAGTTCTCCCCTGCCCTCATCAACCTTGGCGCCCTCTATGACAGCCGGGGCATGCCGGACAAGGCGCTGCCCCTGCTCCTTGCCGCACAGGACATCGTCCCCGATTCCTACGAGGTGAACAACAATCTCGGGAACGTCTACCTGCACCAGCAGCAGTACGACGACAGCATCACGCATCTCACCAAGGCGCTGGGGATCCAGCCCAATTCCGCGGTCACGGAGTACAATCTCGGCCTTGCGTACGCGGAAAACGGGCAGACGGGGCAGGCCAAAACGGCTTTCGTGGACGTTCTCTCCAAGGATCCTTCCAACATGGACGTCTACATCAAGCTCGCGCGGATATTCGTGAAGGAAGGCAACAGCAAGGACGCCAAGGAACTGCTGACAAAGCTCCTGTCGAAGAACCCGAAGCAAGCGGTGAAGGACGAAGCCCAGAAACTCCTCGATCAACTCACGTAGGTACCGGCCGGTCCACAAAGCGTCGCAGGCTTTCCTCCCTCAGCTCGTGCCAGATCGGCCTTCCGTGAGGACAGCGCGGCACGGGCAGGAGAAGCGCCTGCGCGCAGAGCTCGTGCGCGGTGAGCGGATCCACGGTATCACCTTCCTTCACCGCCAGCCGGCATGCGGCAGTCGCAATCAGCGAATGCCTCCACCGCTCCCCGCCGACCCCGCGGACCATCTCCACAATGTCGGCTTCGGGAAGCGGCTTCAGGTCCGCAGCCAGCGCCGACACCTCCATTGCGCGGGCGCCGGCACGCCTCACCTCGATCCCGATCCTTTCCAGCTCTTCGAGTGCCTCCATCAGCCTCCGTTCTTCCTCGTCGGTGACGTCGAAGCAGAGAGGGAAGAGCATTTCCTGCATTGCCGGAGCCCGCGCGGCAAGCCGCTCGTACAGTATCCTCTCGTGCGCCGCGTGCTGGTCGAGCATGAGAAGCCGCCCGGGCAACTCGAAGATGAGAAAGACGCCGAACACCTGGCCCAGGTACCGTATCCCTCCCCTGTCAGGCGCCGGCCCGGGGGGGACGGGAGCGAAAGGAAGAGAAAATGTCGACCGCTCCAGCGGGGCACTGCCGTGTGAACCAGTACCGCTCAGGGGAGCGGCGGCCGTCCGCAACTCTTCGGTGGGCGGTGCAAGCGGCTCCAGCATTTTCCGCACCGCGGCGACCACCGCCCGATGCACCTCCGGCAGGTTGCGGAACCGGACTTCCTTCTTCGCAGGATGGATATTGAAGTCCACCAGCGAAGGGTCGATCTCCACGAAAACGAACGCCGCGGGGTGCCATCCTCCCGGCACATGGCCCGCAAAACCGAATTCCGCTGCCTGGAGCAGCGCAAACTCGGCGACCCTGCGTCCGTTGACAAAGCACTGCAGGAGCTTCCTGTCCCGCCGCCTCAGCTCCGGAGCACCCGCAATTACCCGGACCGAGAAGCCCTCCCCTTTCTCCGAAGTCTCCGAGAGAAGACGTGCGTCAACCTGCTGCTCGAATGCGCGGGCAATCCGCTCGATGGATGCGGCAGGCGGAAGCGAAAGCCTCACCTGGTCTTCCGAAAACAGCCTGAAAGATATCCGGGGATAAGCCACGGCCCTGTCCACGAAGATCGATCGGCAGAGGCCCGATTCGGCCGACGCGCTCCTGAGGAACTTCCTGCGTGCCGGGTAGTTGAAGAAAAGCTCCGAAACGTCGACGACGGTTCCTCTGCGGCCCTGGGTCTTCTCCAGCGCGATATGCTTTCCCCCGTGCACTTCCAGCCGATGAGCCGGTACGCCAGCCTCGTTGCAGCTCACCATGACGAGCCGGCTGCAGAGGGCTATGCTGGAGAGTGCCTCACCCCGGAAGCCGAGGCTGGAAGTCCGCAACAGGTCGTCTTCCGTCTCGATCTTGGAGGTCGCATGGGGCTGCCCGCAGAGGGCCAGGTCAGCCGCGTCCATCCCCTCTCCGTCGTCTACCACGCGGATGCGTGAGAGCCCCCCGCCTTCAAGGTAGACGTCCACGGATCCCGCGGCGGCATCGATCGCGTTGTCCAGGAGCTCTCTGACAATGGAGGACGGCCGGTCGATGACCTCACCGGCCGCGATCTTTCGGGACACCGCGTCCCGGAGGATCCGTATCCTCCGGGACCGAGGGGCGGATTCAGTCATCCATGTTCTAGAGATGCACCTCTGTCTGGATGGACAGCGAGGTGCTCATCTTGGGAAGAATGGAACCGGGATCAAACTGGAGGTTCCCATTCAAGTCACGCGCCGCCGTAGTGGTGTAGATGAGCGACACGTCCATGATCGGGCTGACGGGATAGTTGATCTGTGCGCTCACCACGGTGTTCGCGTCGAAAAGGGCATTCGTAAACCCTGCGGAGGCAAGGCCCGTCCGCTCGTACGAAACGCTTCCCCAGATGTTGACGACGGGGATCACTCCCCTTTCAAGGGCGAAGGTGGCGACGAAATGGTCCTGGTGCGGATCAGCCGTGATTCCGCCGCCCGAGCTCATGGTCCAGGGCCAGAAGTAGCCGACATTCAGAGAAAAGATCCGGGTGAGCTTGAATCCCGCCTCCCCGTAGATACCCATGTTGTACGCACCCAGGGTTGAAGAGGTGGCCAGATAGTTCAGGGTATCCAGGACATAGGCGCCCCTGTTGCGATCGTACCCGGAATCATAGATCTGGGGCTTGAACGCCCCCGTGTACAGCTCGTACTGCACCTTGTAGGTGAAATCCGGAATGAGCAGGTTGCCCAGGAACCCCGCGGCTGTGCCCCAGTTTTTGATCGCCATCCTGGCCGAGGGGTCCAGGAACGCCTTGGTGGCGAATCCCGCGCTGACCGACGGAAACGCCGTCGGAACCGTACGGAAATACGGGATCAACACCGCGCCATCCGTGAAGAATACCAGGCCAAGAAAGTCGCTTTCCACGAACGGCACGTCCAGGTCCACGCCCGGGGTGATGAAGATCGGATTGCCCGCCGCATCAGGGTTCGGCATGTTGTTGCCCGGCGTCACGAAATCCCGCGCAGGGTTCAAATCGACGATCGCCGAAGCGCCGAGGGCAACGCGGGACCCCGGGAATGGCCGCATGTACATCCGGCCACCCATGACGTCCGGCGGGTTCAGAGTGCCGCCCACGATGTCGGGGGCGAGGTCGCTCACCATGGCCTCGAAGCCTCCGCCCGCGCCGTCCGCACCAATGTTCAATCCTACGTGCCGCACTGCGGGGAAGTCCGCGTCGTTGGCGAAGTTCCTCATGACGAGGCCATGGCCGATCGTGACATCGTCCAGGTTTCCCACCTTGATGAAGAACGGATCGCGCTGCCGACCATATTCGACGTATTTGATCTTCAGGAGCAGGTCCCTGGTGAAATCGGCGGCCCCGTTGGTGAGGCCGTGCTGATCGCGGCCAAAGCTCCACTCGTTGTTGCCGTTTGGCCGATACCAGTCGCTCGTGTTGAACATGTCACCCTGGTAGATAATGGGCAGATAGAGCGCGGTCTTCAGGTTCCCGAAGGTGAACGTGGGCTGAAAAACCGCCTTCGCGTAGGTGAGAGTCTGACCGGGGTTGTTGGGATCCGCGACGTTTATGGATCCGATTTCAAAGCCGAGGATATCCCGCAGCGCCGTCAGGACGTTGTCCATCGTGCTGTTCGTCTGGGCAGCAGGGGGAGTCGTGGGGTTCTGCGGAGGATTATTGCCCTGCGGGGGAGACGCCTGGTAGGCCTTGTTGACGGACAATGGCTCGTTCACATCGAGCTTCAAGAACTTCATCTCGTTCCGCAGGCCGTCAAGCACGTTCCTGGGGATCTGGAACGCCTTGAACTCGGACGCCGAGGTGTCCCCTTCAAATCCCTGGGCAATGTCGAGCTCCGGTCCTCCATCACCTTTCTGCAGCCATCCCGTTCCCTCCAGCGTGCTCAGTCTTGCATTGACCCCGTCGAGAGTCTCGATCACGACGTCCGATCCGCGTACACCGCAGACCGCGGACTGTGTCTTGATCTGGTAGAGGTCCTTTGTGGACGCCTTGCCCGCCACCGTGCGCACCCTGCCGATGGCGAGGCTGAACACGTCCTGCCCTCCGGATGCAGAGCGCAGCTTCTCGAGCTTGAAATTGGTGTTGCCGGAAACCTTGATGATGGTGCTGGTGTGGTTGATCTTCAGCTCCGCAAAGTCGCCCTTGCCCGTGACAACGGTCCAGCCGACCTTCAGCTCGTCACCGTCCTGCGGATCGGGAACAGATGCTTTCTTCTCGTCCCTGATATCGAAAATTCCGCTGTTGTCCTCGTGATACACGAGGGTAACGGAGATTGCGGGTGGTTTCGCGGTTGCCGGCGCCGACTGCGCAAAAAGGACCACCGGCAGCGCCAGGAGGGCAATCAGCGCAATGGCTGTGGTAACTCTTGTCCTCATACTCTCCTCCGTTTTCTAAAACAGCGCGATCGAGCTCTGCAGTCCTGAAGTGACAGTCCACGGATCGGGTGACTGCCGCTGGTCATACGTGATGATATAGATGAAGGAAATCACCGCCGGCCCGGACTGGAGATTCAACTTTCCCTGGATTGATGCGTCCGTCGGGTCAACAAGGGACGCGAATGTCCCGATCCCCTTCTTGTCGTACACAAAATCGAAGCTGAAGACCGGCAGGACAGCCGGAGCGAGGGACAGTATGCCATTCAAGTGCGGCCGCTTCAGGACCGGATCCGTTTCTTCCGTCACGAACGGGGCATCGAAAATGATCTTGAAGATCAGCTTGTCACCAAGAAGGGAAACACCTGCGGTCACGAGCCCGCCGAAGGTCAGGCTCGAGGAGTTCGCCGCCTGGACCGACTGATACTCCTGGTCTCTCATGGCGTCGTACGAGGGCCCGAAGTAGGTGGGAGTAAAGCCGTTCGCCATGAGGCGAAGCTGGGCGCCGTAGGTGAAAATGCTGATGACCTTGCCTCCCACACCGACCATGCTGCCCCAGGTCTTTGCCTGGATGGTGGCGGCATCGGTGAAAGCGAGAAGTGAGAAGATGTCCTTCAGGTAGATCAGTGGCACCATCACATCAGCCCCGAACACCCCAATGGTGGAGGCCGTCAAGCCTTGGGAGCCGGGATAAGTGTTGAAGTACGGATCGGTGTCGACGGCAGCCGTCACGCCGACCTGCATGTTGTTCAGAATCGGGATTGACGTCTTCACGAGGGGCCGGACATACATGCGGATGCCCATCACGTCGAACTTGGCCATGTTCCCGATCACCGATTCCATACCGACGTAGGAGAAATCAAACAGGCTGCCGTCCATGTCGGCCTGTAGCCCGAAATGCCTCTCGACGGGAAGGTAGAGGGTGTTATTGTAGTCCCCCATGATGAACCCGTCACCGAGAGTGGCGTCGTTGAAGGAGCCGAGCTTCAGGAAAAGGGGATCACCCTTCAGTCCCCATCGCACGTAAGCAATCTTGGGCAGATAGATGGCGGCCACTTTCTGGAGGGTGACGGACCCCTCGGGCCACCAGTCCGCCCGTCGGATCTTTATCGCGCCATTGGAGCCGCTGAAATTATAGTCGAGGGCAATCGTCAATCCGACGCCCAGCTTGCCAAACGCAAAGTCCGGCGTGATGGAAAGCGATTGGTAGGTAACCGGCCCGGGCTCATTGAAAGTCTCCACACCTATCCCGAGGCCCATCCCGAAGGTGAACGAGTTTGACGGCTGTTCGGCCTGGGAGAAGACCGGCCCGACAGCCAGACAAAGAAGCGCAAGCAATATGGCGAGACGCCTGAGAGCCGAAGCCATGAAGACCTCCTTGCAGCCTGCTACGACTATATACCGCACTCAAGTGCAAAACCATAACCGGCCCTCTAGAATGTCAGCTTTGCCTCGATCGCCGCCCGGAATGCGAAACGCCACGCGATCCCGACGGAGAGCAGATCCTCGACGTCCATGCCCAGGTTCAGGCTCGCCTTGATCGAGCCATGCCCCGGGTAGACGAGCGACGTGGAGTGCCCGAGAAGCAGCGTGAAGGGATGAAAGGTTCCCGAATCCACGTAGCCGACGGTCACATCCGCGCTTTCCCTGTGTTCGAAGTGTCCCGTCGCACCTATGTCATTCGGAAGCAGTGGAAGAGGGATGCCCGCGGCAGGCATGACCCGCCAATCCAGGACAGCTTGCGCGTCGTTCGAGAAGACTACGGAGCTGGTCTGGTCCCTCCGCAGCGTTTCCACGAGCGTAAGCTGGTTGTTGTTCTGCCCCGTGAGCGTCGCATAAGCCTGGACGGAAAGCGTTGACAATATCGGGCCCGTCCCATACTGCGGATACACCGGAGGGGTCGTCCGGTCCACGGAAGCGCTGACGCTGAGGCTGTACTCGTCCGTGAGAACCATCGGCAGACGGGGAGTCGATCCGAGCTGCCCGAAGAGATTCACGGCCCTGGTTGATATCTTGGGACGCACGTAGGTGACGGTCTGGGTCATATCAACTGCCTTTTTCAGGTCCTGCCCGACGGCCAGATCTACGCCGGAAGGAATGAACAGATCCGTCAGCCGGGAGCCATAGCTGCGCTGGTAGGACAGGTTGATGCTCGGGCTGTACGTGGCCAGTGTCGCGGACTGCCACGCGGGCAGCACCGTCCCGGTGTTGTCGGTGAAGATTTCAACAAGCGGGA
This sequence comes from Spirochaetaceae bacterium, assembly GCA_003170115.1. GTDB lineage: Bacteria > Spirochaetota > Spirochaetia > SZUA-6 > Fen-1364 > Fen-1364. Next base: position 6,817 of record PMZS01000343.1, on the reverse strand, counting down.
TGCCCGTCAGGAAGTAGTTTTGCAGGGACAAGATTCTCCCCATCTCGCTCGTTTCCTGCTGGAAGCGCGGACCTGCCGCCGGGTCGGTGGTGAGGCTCACGGCCCTGCGATATGTCAGGCCGACACTATCCGCGGAATCCCCTTGTCCCAGCTTCATCAGGAATGAGAGCGCCGTGGCCAGGTCGCTCTCCTGGCTGTACCCTGACGATGAGTAGTTGGACCCGCTTGCCCCCGCGTCGGTTTCCAGCGTCACGCCAAATGGTGCCGCGGGAATTCCCGCCTTGAACCCGAGCTTCTCAGAGCGGGTCACGTCTCCCCCGCCCTGCCAGGGAAGCAGCAGGTCATATTCCCTCGCCCAGCGCGCGCCGTACCAGTCCTGGGCAAGCGTATATCCCGTGACGGCTTGTGAGAGCGCCAGCGTGGATGAGATGCCAAACGGCGGGAAAGGCGTCAGCGTCAGGCCGGCGAGCCACGTCTGCGTGAGAAGCCCGGTCGTGTCTGTCTCATCCGGGGACGCGCTCGCGCTGGCGTCCAGCGAAAGAGACCCCACCGGCCCCGCGGACAACAGGACCACGTTTTCGCGCGTGAATCCCCCTGTTGTTGAAAGCGAAAACGCGTCCGTTACAGTGATCGGCGAGCTCACATTCGGTACGGTCACGCGATGGCCTCCGGACGCGCTCAAGGACCCACCCTGGTCCCTGAGGGTGAGATCAACGCTCGTTCGCGCGTACAGGAGGTCTGCATCGACGTGGGACCGGGAGGAGAGGTCTTCCGCGGAATAGGGAATCCCGTACAGCGGCGCGAATCCGGCCGAGTACAGCGCCACGTCCTCGCGGAGCGCCACGTTCGCCAGAATAGGTATCTTCCCTGCCGAGAGAATCATCCCCGGGAATTTCGCCAAGAGAGAACCCACAAAAGCCGCTCCGACCACCCCCTTGGCATCGGTGAGATAAACCTCGTCGATGTAGAGATGGCCCGTCGAGCCCCAGCCCGTGCCTGAAACGGTGACTTTCAGCTGGCCAAGGCTGCCGTACGAGGAATCGAATTGAATCGGCGTCCCGAGGTTATTGCCGTCAACGGTCACGGTTTTATCTTTCTTCGAGAACTTTACCTCGTGCCAGATGTTGTCAGACACGCCAACACTCCAGACCATTCCATGGGACGAGCCGTCCAGCAGTGAAAAGGTGTATACCATGCCCGCCGTGTCGGCGCGGATGTACGATACCACCGTCTCGTACTGGATTCCGCCGGAACCGAGCGGCTCGTCGCTGGTGCCTTGCGGTATGAATCCCTGCACGGTAAGGGCGGAAAGGCTAGCCGTCCATACCGTCTCGAGGACCTGGTTCGTCTCCCCGTTCGGATGAAAACGGTTGTACGTGTCCGGGAAGCGGTTGGCAAAGTCACCGCTTGTCGGCGGATGTTGCGCAAAGTTCTCTGCGACTTCCTGGATCTGCACTTGTGCCTTGTCTGCCGGCGTTGCGGTCTGCGGCCAGAAAGGTGTGGCTTCGATGCTGATAGAGTCCACGAGGATCTCCCCGGATACCGGGCCCACGTCGGAATTCACAATCACGATCCTCACACATCGCGCCTGGAGCAGCTTCTGCCTGTCGGTGTCGTTCAGCGCATAGGTATAGTTTTGCCAGGTGCTCGGGATGGTTGTGGTATCGATCGGAAACTGGCCCCCCGCCGTCACGACCCGGTCCGGGTCCTCCAGGTCAAGTATCTGGTTCGCGTTCCTGTCCTCCGAGTCCAGTTTCCCGTTTCCCTTGAGCTGGGGCCCTGCACCCACTTTCAAGGTCACGGGGGGATTCACCTGGACGAAGGAGAATCCGGCGTCCGTCGACGACGCCTCCGCTTTCAGCACTCCTGAACCGTCCAGATCCTCGGATACGCTGCCGATCTGAAGGTATACTTTCGCTGCCGCCGCGGACAGGTTCAATCCTNNATCGACGTCGGAGCCCGAAGATACGGGTATGTTCGCACCGGCCCAATCGTTCGAATTCGTCAGGCTGTACTCGAACACAAGGCTCACCGGGTTCAGGTTCCCACCACTCCCCGCCACGTTATACGGCCCCATCCTGTTGCCGCTGATATAGGGCATCTGAGACGGCGGCGGGGTGGTTTCTATCGTCTGAAGGGAGGCCGAGCCGAGCGGGCCGTAGGTGCGATAGTCCCGGTAGTAGAGGAGACCTCGGTTGGCCTGTGTGAGGCCGGCAATCTCGGGTGAGGGTTCGCTCGCCGGGTACGCGTTGTCCTCCGACACGTCAACGATGATCGAGTTCCCTTCCATTCCGAAAAGCCGAAGGATTCCGGTGGTGTCAGGGTTCGTATAGGAGACGCCCGCTTCCGCAGAGTACTCCAGATTGTCGGTCTTCCCTTCAATTCCCACGGTAGCGATCGCCGTCCCCGACTTCGAATACGGCACCTGGGAATATGTCCAAGGGTTCGCGTTCCAGCGTACACCGGCGGAAAGGGAGAGTGTCGTGAAATCGGAAAGCGGGATACTGTCCCTCCAGGCAAAAAGGATGTCTCCACCAGAGACCCCCCCCTCCGCCCTCCGGTAGGTGACGACGATGCGGTCCGTCGGAAGGACGTCAACGTGCAGGGTGAGCTTGCCTGACACGGGCTCCACTTCGAACCTTGTTTCCGCTATACCGTTGATCGTGACCTGGACTGACCCGGGCTCGATGTTCGCCTCCAGGACCATGTCGTTCACAGGGGTGAGCATCTGGACATAGATGTCGTAGTCGAGCTTGCCGGAGAGCGAATCCCGATCAGGCCCATAAAGAAGCCCGGTGGAATCAACAAAGGGATAGAAATTGTAGAACGTCGCCCGCATGCTCTGGTTCCGAAGCACAAGGAACCTCTTGTTTGCGGGATCGGGCTGAAATATGAGATTCGTCGGCAGGCTTGCGGATGCATCTTTTGCATTCAGCCGGATGTTGATTTTGGACACGTCCGTCGGCGGGTTGGCGGAGAAGGCATACGAGCTGTCGATCTCGAACGGCGAGTTGTCGCCCGGCTCCCAGAGAAGGAGACAATCGGCGGACACGCCAGCGAGAGTGACCCTTCTGTGCGTCATGTCCAGCCCGAGGTAGGTATTGGGGGGGGGCCAATTGAACGTCTGCGAATTGCCGGGATCCCGCGGGGGAATCCCGCCCGTCTCTTTCGGCAAGGTGGCACCGATTGTCGTCCCGACCGGGCTTCCGTTCTTCTTATAGAAGGCCAGCACCCGCCCGTGAATCGCGTTCAATAAAAGCACCAATCCCTGCTTCGAATCGAGCACCGCGTCGTTGTAGGTTGCCAGCCGGTATTTCCTTCCATTATCCGTTGCACTGGTGGAGAAATATGTCCCTGTGGGATCCTCGATGAACACCTGCAGCGTGCCAGGGTCGATATTGATATCAGGAAGATAGAAATACATGCCCCGGAGATATCCATTGATGGGCGTCTCCTGCTCGATCAACTCATTCTTCCCGACAAAAGTCTTGGTTTTCGGAAGCGTGGCATCCCAGCGGAGCAGGAGGTCGTTGGTGGATCCGCCGGAGACGAACTCGGCCGTCGCGCCCAGAGATCCCTGGGGCTGGCTGGGGATCTGCATGAGAGTGCTCGGGGGGATCGTAATCCCCTGGGTACCGAGGACGATCGAGCGCAGCGCTTCACCCGGACCGCCCCGGTAGCCCATCTGGATGAAGTTGTTGGCAAAGCTCCCGATTATGGAGACATTCAGGAAGAAACGTTTCATCACCTCCAGGGACGCGGTGATGTCGGGCGTCTGGGTAAAGACAAACCCCTGGTCCAGGGAGGGAAATGAATCGAGAAGCTGCACGCCGAGACCCGGCGCGAAAAGCAGCCCTCCGCCGAGCGAGGCGGCGGCCGTCCAGGAGCCAAGGAGACTCAGGTCGACGTCGACAGAGCCGAGCTTCGTGGCGAAGATGGTCGTCGGGGCTTCCGGCTGGGGCAGGAAGATCGCGTCCGCGAACAGCGCACCTTTCACGGAGAAGATCGCGAGTGCCAGGAGAATTGCCCGGGAAGCGGCATGGTGCCTGCCCATGTCGAGCGCATTATCCCCGGAACCGTTGTTCATGTATATGATTGCCCGGACCGAAAATGAGAGCAGTGGAATCCTCGTCTGACCCCGTCTCGCGATTCGCCTCACGGCTCCTGGAGACGCCCGCGCTCCGCCTGCTGCCCGCGCTCCAGAAGGAAGTGCAGGCCATGAACGTCCTGCGCCTCAACGGCCCACAGCTCCTTCCCGTCTTCACTTCCCTCGGACTGAACGTGGCACGCGGCTGGCGCGAGCCTGCCGCTCTCATCTCTCGCGCGATCAGGGCCGAGACCGATCGCATGATGGCAGTCGAGATATCCGGCCTTCTCTCCTCGCGGCTCGCCTTGTCGTTCTTCCCGGGTGTCGCGGGGGGTCGGCAGGCGCCGGCCCGGGCGAAAGAAGAGCTGCGCGCGCTCATCGCCCGGGCCGCCGCGCACCCTGTCGCACGAAGCGCACTCTCGGGATCACTCGCCGCCGCCCTTTCCGACATCATAGAGAAGTATATCCCCCCCGCCTGGGAGAGAAAGAAATACATGTACGTCGAGATCACGCGCGTGCAGCGCCTTTCACTCTCGCCGGCCGACCTGTCGGATCTCACGCGCTTCATTGTGCTCGTCAGGCCGGCGGCGTACCTCTACGTCACGCCGGGTGAGACCCTGGATAAGGACGTGGGATATTCTCCCCTCCAGGAGCAGTACCTGTTGAAGATTCTTCCCGGCATCGCCTCGCAGGCGCCTTCTTTTCCCGCCGCGCTTCTCAAGATGGGATTGCGAAGCACCCTGGCCTTCCCGGGCAGTGAGAGCGTCGAGGCCACCTCCCGGATAGGCGCAATCATGGCGATGCGCGGTCGAGCCCTCTCCCCGTCAGCGGTCGTGGACCGGGGGGCCGACACGCCTGACAAGAGCTGGTTCAACGTGCAGAGGCGGAATGCCCGCTGGCACGGCCTCGACGATCGCATGCTGGACGAGCTGTACACGATCGCCGCGGAGAATGGCTGGTAGGAGAACCGAGAATGCGAAAGGTCGCCGAGTTTCTTGAGACCGTCGTCGTCGTCGCCATCATTCTCGTCCTGGTGCACACATTCCTGGACGACTACTCCATTCTCGCTGGCTGGAGCGTGCGCGCGCGAAGCTGGATCATCTGGATCGGACTCGGATTCGACATCTTCTTCACGATCGAGTTTCTCACCCGCTTCTACCTCGCGCTCTCCAACGGACAGGGAACCAGGTACTTCTTCCGCGAGCGCGGATGGATCGACTTCCTTGCCTCCATTCCGCTCCTCCTGCTGAACTCCCTCCCTCACGCCCTGGCCCTCCTTGCCGGGGCCGGCCTTGTGTCAGGGCTCGGGAGCTTCCTGAACGTCCTGAAGGTGATCAAGGCGGTGCGCATCGCCCGCATCCTGAGGCTGCTGCGCGTCGTCAAGCTGTTCCGGGGCATCCGGTATGCGCGATCTCCCATGGCGCAGGGGCACGTGTCGCCGATCACTACTATCGCGGTATCCATCCTCGTGCTCTGGACGCTCGGAGCCTCGGTGATGGAGGGCGTCGGCATCATTCCCGGGATCGAAGGACCTTTCTCGGAGGGCCAGGCGGCTCGCGCCGCGGCGATTGCCCAGGTTGGGCGGACACCGTCAGTGCTCGTCCAGCGGGCCGCGGCTGTTGCCGCCCTCGATGCGACGATCCTCGTGGTCCGACCTCAGGGAGGCGCCGTGGTCTGGTCGCGTTATGCCCCCGCCTATTATACGGAATATTTCCTGCCAGGGGACTTCGGGTACCTGTTGTCCGGTGGCGTCGAGGTGTTCTACGATCAACGGCCCCAGTCCGTTTCAGCGGCCCGGGAAGGCCTCGTGTTCTTCGTCGCGGTGGTCCTGACCGTGCTCGCCTTCCTCTTCGTGTACGCGCCTCGCTTTGCCATGCAGATTTCGGACCCGATCCACGTGATGAAGCGCGGAATGTCGGAGAGCGACTACAACCTCGAGGTGCGGATCCCCGCGGAGCACGCGGACGACGACGTATTCGAGCTCGCTGCCCTGTACAACAGCGTCTACCTTCCCCTGAAGGACAGGCTGGGAAACGAGGGCCAGGGGCCGGCTCCGGCTCTGAAGATCAACGATCTCCGGGATCTCGCGGACAAGACATAGGTCCCCTCATGGTTGTCTCCATGATCCAGTTCCGCATCGAGCTTCCGCCCCTCGAATCGATCAAGGACAAGAGACGCATCGTTGTTTCGCTCAAGGAGAAGCTGGCCAACAAGTTCCACATCTCGGTAGCGGAGGTCGACCTCCAGGACTCCATGCGCTACGCGCACCTCGGCGCGGCGCTGGTGTCCAACTCCCGCAGTTTCGGCGAGTCCGTCATGCACAAGGCGCTGGCCTTCGTGGAGAAGAATTGCGAAGGGGTGCTGCAGGACGCGGAAGTCTTTTCCGAGATGTACTGAGCGGGGAGGCCTCTGGAGTCAAACCTGCGTTTCCGGCGTTTCCTTGCCGATCTCCAGGAGGTCCATGAGCGCCGCGACGCATTCCCGGAAATCGCGGAGGCTGTCCCGCAGCGAGTAGTAGTTCAACCCCGAATAATAGATCTTGGTGAAAACCGAGTAGCTGATCTCGGTGGCAGTCTGCTGGAGGCTCACGTAGCATCCGAACTCGTAGCAGATCTTCAGCATCTCCTCCAGCTTGCCCTTCATGAGCTGGGCAAAGGAGGTGGGAAAGGTCAGGGCGTATGCCAGCTCGAGGAATCTGCTCCCCCGTTCGATGAGCACACCGGCCTGAAA
>PMZS01000295.1 GCA_003170115.1 Spirochaetaceae bacterium | reverse complement strand
GCCCGTCGCCGGCGTCGTGGGGGAAAACGGGGCGTTCTACTATGCCTACGATCATGCGCACAAACGGATGAACCGAAGGCTCTCCGATCCGGACCTGGCTGATCCGGCGCGACACGAGTTACTCCAGGCGATCGCCCGCAAGGTGCTGAGGGAGGTGCCGGGCACCGCACTGGCCGCCGACCAGGCCTTCCGCCTGAGTGATTTCGCCATCGATTATCGGGAGGACGTTCCTCCCCTTCCGCCGGAGAGCCTCGACGACATCTGCCGCATCCTCGAGGAGGCGGGAGTGCGCTTCAAGGTCTCCAGCATCCACGTGAACTTCTGGTTGGGACGCTTCGACAAGATGACGGGCGTGCGCCTCTTCCTCTCGGAGCAGGAAGGCAGCTCGTTCCAGTCCGTCGCGGACACGGCTGTTTTCATTGGCGATTCACCGAACGACGAACCGCTCTTCGAGCAGTTCCCGCATTCCATTGCCGTCGGCAACCTGCGCCGCTTTCTGCCCCGGCTCTCGTGCCTGCCGGAGTACATCACCGACTCTGATTCGGCTGACGGCTTTCAAGAAGCAGTGAGAGTGATCCTCACGAAGCGGGGCCGCTCAGTAGGGTAGCTGCTCCAGGCTGCACTCCATGACCTGGGCAACCGCCACGAACCCGACGGACTGGAAGAAGTCCGAGAAACGAAGTGATCTGCCCATCAGCTCCGTGACCAGGCGCTGCATCCCCCGAAATCGCATCGCCGTCAGGAACTGCCGCAGCAGGATTTCCCCAAGGCCGGCGCCGCGGTAGCCCGGCGAGACGGCAAGCTGTATGATGTTCACCGACCTCCCGGAAATCACGCCCCAGACCAGGCCCGCGAGCTCTCCGGCCGGAGTCTCGGCGATCAGGATGGGCGAGGAGGCACCGCCAGCCTCCGGCAGCTCCCGCCTCTTTTCCTGGAACCGCTTCTCCAGATCTGCCGGGCTTTCGCTGGGGAACAGCTCGAAAAATGCGTCCCGGTCGAGCTGGATCACCGCCTGTGCGCGACCCTTGACCTCCCAGGCGAAGGTGAAGTCGCTCATCACCAGCTCATCGGTCTCCTCGGGCTCCGTGGGGAGCTTCGCCAGGCCCCGCGCCTCGCGATTTGAGTTGTACCAGCTGATGATCACGCCCCGAAGCCGTCGCTCCTTGTAGGCGAACCACAGTTTCTCGATTTCCTTGCTCTGCTTCAGCGCATCCTTGAACGCCCGGAACACCCCCTTGCCCATCGTGAGGGAGCGGGAGAGCTGTTCCCGGTAGGCGGGATTGTCCAGCGACGTGACGAAGCTCTCCATCAGGTGGAAGCCCTCCGCGGGGCCCCAGCGCGGAAGGAGGACATACCTTTCATCGGGAGCAGCCCCGAGAGAGGACGCTGGCGCGAGCGCGCCGGTTTCCACGTCCACCGCAAAGCGTTCCTTCTGGTCCTCCATTGCGAAGCCGATCTTGTCGATCATCTGCGGCGTGAGCTCGAAGTCCATGGATCGACTGTAAATCAAGCCTCCGCGGCGCGCAACACTTCGATCCCGCGAATGCCACGGGGTACCGTGGCCGCATTGACCAAGGGACGCCGCGCCAGCCATACTTGCGGCAAACGCGAGGAGGCAAGCCATGAGCATCATCGAATACGTGGAAGCGAGGGAAATCCTCGACTCCAGGGGAAACCCGACAGTCGAGGTTGACGTTGTTCTTGAAGACGGGTCGCTGGGCAGGGCGGCGGTGCCCTCGGGGGCATCGACCGGCGAGCACGAGGCGCTGGAATTGCGTGACGGCGACAAGGCCCGGTTTCTCGGCAAGGGCGTGCTCAAGGCGGTGCAGAACGTCAACAACATCATCGCCGCCGAGATCGTGGGCCTCGACTCACTCGAACAGGTCGACATCGACCACACGATGATCGAGCTGGATGGAACCGAGACCAAGTCCAAGCTCGGAGCGAACGCCATCCTCGGCGTTTCCATGGCCACGGCGCGCGCGGCCGCGGACTTTCTCGGTATTCCGCTGTTCAAGTACCTCGGCGCCTTCCACGCCTCCCTCATGCCCGTCCCGATGGCGAACATCATCAACGGCGGCGCGCACGCGGACAGCTCGGTGGATTTCCAGGAGTTCATGATCATGCCCGTCGGCGCCCCCTCCATCCGGGAGGCGGTGCGCATGATGGCCGAGATCTTCCACACCCTGAAAGGCGTCCTCAAGGGCAAGGGGTACAACACCGGCGTGGGCGATGAGGGCGGCTACGCTCCCAGCCTGAAGAGCAACGACGAGGCGGTGGAGGTCATCCTCCAGGCCATCGAGAAGGCCGGGTACAAGCCGGGCGACAACGTCATGATCGCAATCGATCCGGCTGCATCGGAGTTCTACGATGTGGAGAAGAAAAAGTACGTGTTTAAAAAATCGGACAAGCGTGAGCTCTCTTCCGCGGAGATGGTGGATTTCTGGGTGAACTGGGCCAACAAATACCCCATCATTTCAATGGAAGACGCGATGGCCGAGCAGGACTGGGATGGCTGGAAGCTGCTCACGGACAAGCTGGGGAAGAAGGTCCAGCTCGTGGGTGACGACATCTTTGTCACCAATACGAAGATTCTCAAAAAGGGAATCGAACGGGGAATCGCCAACTCCATCCTCATCAAGGTCAACCAGA
>PMZS01000025.1 GCA_003170115.1 Spirochaetaceae bacterium | reverse complement strand
AGCGAGCGAGGAGAATCGAACTCCCGACTCCAGCTTGGGAAGCTGGGGTAATGCCATTTTACGACGCTCGCTTGAACAGGCAAAATGTAACAGCGCATCGCGGATCTGTCAAGAATCCGCGCCACACGGCCTCACGGTCGTCCTGCCTTGGAAGCCGGAGCTCAGAACTGGATGGCGGTCGCTTTCTCCCGGGCCACTTCCTGGTCCAGGACATAGAGCACGAGATCGCTGCCCTCGGGCACAATGTAGGGCACGGCGAGCGGACCGCCAGGGTGCTTCATGGAGAAGATCTCCTTGGGCATCGAGTCAGAGACGATGACGAGCCGAATGTTCACCGCGATGGCCTGCGGAGGAAGGGCGAACTTGAACAGGCCGAACACGTTGTCCTTGCCCACGTTCACCGGCGCGGTCATGGTGAGCTGAATCACCTGGCCGTATTCCGCCTGCGTTGCCTTGGGAGGATTCTGGGAGATCACCGCTCCCGCGTCGACGCCCTTTGCGGCGGCCTTCACGGAGAATGCGAACGGGATGTTGTCCCGGGTGAGCTCCTGGATGGCTTCCCCAAAACTCTTCCCCACGTAGTCCCCCGCGGTGACCGTGGACACGGCGCCCTGTTCCTGGCTCACGACGAGCTCCAGTGAAGCCACTCCCGTGATCTTCGTGTTCGGGGCCGGGCTTTGCGCAAGCACCCTGCCCGACGGCACCCCGGGCTTGTACTGGTAGATGACCGGGGTCTTGATGATGATGTTCGGACTGTGGGATGCGAACAAAGTCTGCAGGTGGACCTTCACGTCATCCAGGCTCATGCCGACGTAGTTCTCCACCTTGTCGATGACCGGGCCCTTGCTCACCCTGAGAATGACACGCTTGCCCGCCTTCACCAGCGTCCCGGGCGAGGGACGCTGCGACAGGATGGTGCCCTTTTCAGTGTCTGAGGAGTACTGGACCTGCACGTCGGCGTACAGCTCCTTGCCTTGCAAGTCCATGAGCGCGTCCAGGACGTCCTTGCCCTGGAGGTTGGGCACCAGTGTCTCCGGCTGGCCTCTCACGGCAATGCCGAAAGTGATGCCGCCGATTATCAGCATCAGCCCGATTATCCCGACGAACAGGAACACATACAGCTTCAGGCTGCGCAGCTCCGCGGAGTCTTCCTCGTGTGGGAGGGTCCTCCTGATGAGATCGCGAGTCCACTCGTACGCGGCCTGCAGCCAGCCCTGCACCTTCCAGATCAAGTCTCTCATGTGTCCCCTGCTCTTGCCCCCAGGCGGGTCTCGACGATCGCGGGATGTCCGTTCACAAAGGACCGCCAATCCAGCGGCTTCTTGAACTGAAGTTGGAGGCGTTCGACGGAAAGGATGCCACGGCCGGTCAGGACGAGCAGCCCATGGTCCTTTTCCGCGGCAAGCACGTCTCCCGGCGCCCGTCCTCCGCGAGGATATTCTGCGGGGAGGGTATCCGGATACACGTGGGATTTCAAGAGCAGGAGGGTTTCCCCGGCGAGGCGTGTGGATGCCCGGGGCCAGGGATCGAATGCGCGCACCTTTCGTTCGATGACCTCGGCGGGCTCCTCCCACCGGATGACGCCGTCATCTTTCTGAATCGTGTGGCAGTAGGTCGCCTCTGTCTCCTCCTGGGCGCGCACCGTCCGCGGTTTCCCGGCCGCCAGGTCGGCAAGAACACCGGCAAGAAGCTCCGCGCCGCGGACGGCAAGGACCTCTGAGAGAGTGGCCGTGGTCTCATCGCCCTTCAAGGGGAAACGCTCTTGCGCGAGGATGTCACCCGTGTCGAACTTGCGGGCAACCTTCTGGATGGTGACGCCCGTCTCGCTGTCCCCCGCGAGTATGGCCGCCGTGATCGGTGAAGGCCCCCTGAATCTCGGGAGGAGGGAGGGGTGCACGTTTATCCCGCCCATCTGAAGGAGGGCGAGCAGGGATTGCCGAAAGATCCTGCCGTAAGCGGCCACGACGAGAATATCCGGTGCAAGCGATTTCACCTGGTCGAGGAACGCCTCGTCGAGCTTCTGGGGCTGCAGGACGTGCAGTGCGAGAGTTTCCGCCGCCAGTTTCACGGGAGAGGACGCCAGCGCTCTGCCGCGCCCGGCCGGCTGGTCCGGGCTGGTGAGCACGCCGACGACCTCATGAGCATGGGCTGCCTTCATGAGCGACGGGACCGCCAGCGCCGGCGTTCCCGCGAAAAGGATCCGCATCAGGCCTCTACTTTTGTCTCGTATTCGACGAGGAGTCGCTGCTTTTTCTTCTGATCGATCCTGTCAAGAAAAACGATGCCGTTGAGATGGTCGTACTCGTGCTGGATGACGCGTGAGAGGTACCCGTCCACCGAAAGGGTGAAGGGACGCGCCTTCAGATTCCACGCCTGCACGCGCACGGATGTGGGGCGGATGACGTCAGTGAAGATGCTGGGGATGCTGAGGCAACCCTCCTCGAAGGCCTCCATTTCTATCGAGGTCTCCAGGATGTCGGGGTTGATGAAGACTCGTGGGGAGTCGCCGGGGACCCTGGTGATGAAGAGACGCAACAGCTTGCCCACCTGCACGCCGGCAAGTCCTACTCCCTTGCCCCTGTCCATTGCCTCGAACATCTCGGACACGAGGGTCAGGATGTCCCCATTGATATCAGGAACGACAACGGAGTGCTTCTTCAATTGCTGATCCGGCCACCTGATGATATCCAGCATTTCCTTTTCCTGTCTGCACATAATAGTAGCGTAATCGCGGCTTCGCGCCAAGTCGGGGCTCCTTCGGAGCCAACAAGGGCTCCTTCGGAGCCAACAGGGGCGCCTTCGAACGCGCCCTACAACAGCGCCTGCGGGTCGACGTCCACCTCGATGTAGACCCCTGCCGGCGGCCGATGCTCTTCTAGCACCGCGCTCACGCGCGCGTGCGCCTCGGAAAACTTCGTGGTCCTGATGATGCAATGGTATCGGTAATTGCCGGCAATCCTGGACAGGGGCGCCTCGACCGGGCCCAATACCTCCCCGGCACCCGCAAGCCGCTCGCTGATCTCGCGCGTGAGCTCTGCGCAGGCCTGCATCACCTTCTGCCTGTTCTTCCCGCGGACCACAAGCCGCACGAGCCTGCTGAAGGGCGGGAAGCCGAGTTGACGCCGCACCTCCAGCTCCCCCGAATAGAACTCCTCCAGCCTCCCTTCACGGGCCATCATGATCGCCGCGGCGCCGGGCCGGGAGGTCTGGATGAGGACACGGCCATCCGGAATGGACCGCCCAGCCCTCCCTGACACCTGCACGATCAGGCTGAACGTTCTTTCCGCTGCCCGGAAATCCGGCATCTGAAAACCGGTGTCGGCATTCACGATGCCCACCAGCTTCACCCCGGGGAAGTTCAGGCCCTTGGCCACCATCTGGGTGCCCACAAGCACGTGGATGCGACCCTCTCGGAAATCCGTGAGCGCCTGGCGCAGAACCTTCTTTTTCTTGACGGCGTCCGTGTCGATGCGCCGTACGACCATTCGCGGGAAATGACGCCGCAGCTCTTCCTCGATGCCCTCGGTGCCGTACCCCGAATAGCCCACGTCCAGCGAGCCGCACTGCGGGCACACCGTGATGGGCGCCGCGGACCTGCCGCAGTAGTGGCAGATCATGCGCTCACGCTCCTTGTGGTAGGTAAGGGCGACAGAGCAGTGCGTGCAGGCCATCTCGTAGCCGCATGAGCGGCAGTGGAACAGGTAGGAGAATCCCCGGCGGTTCAGGAAGAGGATCGACTGCCGGCCCTCGGCGTGGGTCCTGCCGATCTCCTCGATGAGCGGTCCTGACAGGGGGCCCTGGTGGCGCCTCATGTCGATGACCTCGACGGACGGCATCGCACCGCCGCTGAGCCGGTCCGGGAGACGAAGTGAGGTGATGGTCCCTTCCCGCATATGGTGCCAGGCCTCGAGGGAAGGGGTCGCGCTGCCCATCAGCAGCACCGCGCCTTCCTGGGAGGCGCGGTACATCGCCACCTGGCGCGCGTGGTAGCGCGGAGTCGTGCCGGACTTGTAGGAGCCCTCGTGCTCCTCGTCGATCGCGATCATGCCCAGGTTGGGAAACGGGGCGAAGATGGCGCTTCGAGCGCCAATGACGAGATCCACCTTCCCGTCCAGCACTCGCACCCACTCGGTGAGTCTCTGGGAAGGGGTGAGCGATGAGTGCAGGACGGCCAGCCGGTCCTTGAAATGGGTCCGGAAAACCCTGACGACCTGGTGCGTGAGCGAGATTTCCGGCACAAGGTAGATGACTCCCCTGCCGCGGGAGACCACCTCCTCCGCCACCTTCATGAAGACGTCAGTCTTGCCGGAACCCGTGACGCCGAACAGGTAGAAGGAGCCGGACCCCTGTTCGACTATGCTGCGGATGGCCGCGCTCTGCTGGTCGGCAAGCGCGTAGGCCCGCGGCTCCTCGTCCAAAGGGAGTTCCTCGGTCTCCGACTCGCGCCGGCCCCCGGGGATCATCGCGGAGAGAGATTCCCCGAGGGAGCACATGTACATCCGCGCCATCCAGCGCGCGAGGGACAGCACGCGCTCGTCGAAAACTGGACGTGAGTCGATGACCTTCCCTATCTCCTTGAGCGCCACGCCCTCCGGAGGTGAGTCCCGCTCCGCCACGACGAGGCCCGTGAGCTTGCGCGCGCCGAAGGGAGCCGAGACGCGGAAGCCCACGGCTGCCCTGCTGGCCGCCGGAATCGCGTAAGTGAATGTCTTTCGGACGGGAAGGTTGAATACAATCTCGACGTATCCGCTCATTTCTGGAGAAGACTCCGGAGGAGCTGCAGGTCATCCCACACCGGCTTGCGGAGGCCGGCCTTGTCCCGCAGCACCGCGGAGGGATGGTAGGTGACGACGACAGGGAAGCCGTGCCGCTCGTGCACTTTTCCGCGGAGCGCGCCGAGGCTGGATGCGGTGCCCAGGAGCGTCTGAGCGGCGATCCTGCCCAGGCAGCAGATGACCTTCGGCTTGATCACCGCGATCTGTCGCTCCAGGTACGGCAGGCACGCACCGATCTCGTCGGGGTGCGGCTCCCGGTTCTGCGGGGGCCGGCACTTTACGCAGTTGGCGATGAAACACCGGGATCTCGCGAGACCGATCGGTGTCAGCCAGGTATCCAGGTACTGGCCCGCGGCGCCCACGAACGGCCGGCCCGTCCGGTCTTCCTCGGCCCCCGGGCCCTCGCCCACGAAAAGCACGGGGGGATCCAGCGACCCCTCGCCGGGCACCGTCACGGTGCGGTGTGCCGACAGGCCGCACTTCACGCAGGAGGCCACCTCCGCCGCGATTGCCAGGAGGGAGGCTCCCCGGTCCGAGGCCACAACATCCTCCTGGACGGGGGAGACGGCCGTCATCGCGGCCTGCTCCATTGTCTCGTCGATCTCCAGCTCAGGGTGCTTCCGGGAAAAGCCCGTCGCCAGCCAGTCCTCCAGGAGGTTCAGCGTCTTCCAGAAGCTCTTCCGCGACCGCGCATCCGGTGTCATACACTACCCTTTCCAGGAACAGCCCTTTCGCGGGCGCCGTGCCCCCCGCGTTCGACCTCGAGCCGGCAGCCATGATAAGCCGAAGCTCCCGGGCGCCCAGGCCCTGCTCTTCCAGCATGAACAGGGTCCCGATGATCGTGCGCACCATTTTCCAGAGAAACGAGGATGCGGCAATCGTGTAGACCAGCGTCTCTCCTTCCCTGTGGAAGGCGGAGACATCCACGCGCCTCACCTTGGAGAGGTTTGCATCGCCCTCCGCGGAGAAGCAGGTAAAATCGTGCTCCCCGACGATGACGGCTGCAATCTCGTTGAGCCGTACCAGGTCGGGGCTGCGGCGGATCCAGTGACGGAAGTTCCGCAGATGCGGCAGAAGCACGGCGCCGCAGACCGTGTAGTAGCGGTAGATTCGAAGGCGGGCGGATCTGCGTGCATGAAAACCCGGGTCCACCGCGTCGCTGGAGAGAACCCGCACGTCACGGGGAAGATGGGAATTGACCGCATCGCGAAACCTGGCTCCCGGGATCGAATCGATGTCGGTGCGGAAGTTCGCCACCTGCCCGGTGGCGTGCACACCCGAATCAGTCCTGCCCGCGGCCAGCACGTGCACGGGATGCCCGTGCATGAGGGAGAGGCCATCCTGCATCACGCCCTGGACTGTCCTGCCCTGCTTCTGGAGCTGCCACCCCAGGAAATCGGTGCCGTCATACGCGAGTGTGAGCCTGATGTTGCGTTCCGCCATTGCACGTTCGCGCCCGCGACGGCCTACGAGGCGTCCGCCGACTCCCCGGCCGNNCTCTACGCCCATCTGCTCGTAGACTTCCTTGGCATTGTCCAGGATTGCGGTGGGCCGGTTCCTGGACGATTTGCCCACCCCGAATATTTTCGCCATCATGCGCCGGGCGTACTGGAGGCTCGCGAGGCGCCTCTCGGGATCGGCGGCGGCGCCGTGCTTGAAATCGAGGTAGGCGGCGAGATAGATCACCCCGTAGTAGCCGTAGTTCTTGTCTATGTCAGGGCCGAAGTTGAGCGCCTCGTCGAACGCCTCCTGCCCGGCGGTTTCCCGCTCCAGGGCGAGCTGGTAGTAGAAGTGCGACTTGCGGTAGAAGATCAGGGCGAGGTGGTCCCAGTTCTCTCCCGGCTCCTCGGAATGCAGGTCACTCAGCAGCCACGCGGCACGGAGGGATGCGAGGCCGGCCTTGAAAGTAGGGTTGGCTTTCTTGTCGTAGAAATCGTAGCACATGACCGCGAAGTAGTAGCTGGCAATACCCTCCCGGAGGGTGCGCGGTCCGGTGAAATCCAGCTGGGGAAAAATCGCGTAGATGCTCTCCCGCCGCTCGTCGGCGTTGACCTCGGCGTTCTTTACATGCCCATCCGGCAGCGTGGTGAAATCCTGCGGGAACACGGCGAAGTAGCACACCGGGCACACGGTGATGGGGTACAGGAGCGGCCTGACCTGGCCGTACTTTTTCGACGGATCGTACTGCCGGCGCAGCTCCTT
>PMZS01000006.1 GCA_003170115.1 Spirochaetaceae bacterium | reverse complement strand
CCCCCCGGCCGCGTGCCGTATAAGGACTTTAGGAAATAGAAGTCATGCAACGCGTAGCGCCCATCCAGTCCGGGAGTTTTGGTCTTCCTGTCCTCGTACGGCTTGACCTCTGAGAAAGGAACGTTGGAGATGACGAGGTTGTAGCGGTTCTCCTCCATTCGAACGTTCTCATAGGGCATGATTCGGATGTCCGCCGATTGGTAGAGGTGCTGGGCGATTCTCCCTGAGATGCTGTCCATCTCAATCCCGTGCATCTCGATAGGCGCATTGACAGGGCGAACCCCGAAGAAATGACCTACTCCAGCCGCAGGCTCAAGCGTTGGCCCGCCGCTGTACCCCAGCCGAAGGGCAGCCTTCCACACGCGCCGGGCGATCTCGGGATCGGTGTAGTGCGCGTTGATCGTCGAGCGTGAGGCAGACCTGTACTCACCTTCGTTCAGGAGGTCTTTGAGCTCCTGGAAACGTTCCTTCCACCGCCCTTCGGTGCCATCCTTGAACGCCTCCGCCAATCCGCCCCAGCCCGTGTACTTCACCAGGCCTTCTTGCTCCGCAGGAGTCGCGTATCGTTTTTCTCTGTCCAATAGTTTCAGAAGCCGAATGGCCGCGATGTTGTCCTCGTATTTTTGAACTTTCCCGCCTTCTCCAATCCCGTCGTCAACGCTTATTCGGTAGTTCCCCCGATCGTCTGTGTGCCCTCCTCGGAGTTCCCCAGAAGATCGGGCTGCGCTCCCTCGGGTGAAATCAGGATGTACTTCGGAAGAACGATCTCCAGTGCCTCCTCGTATCTCATCCCCTGGTCCGATACCAGCAAAATCAGTTCCTCCTCCGCCATCTGCGCCACGCTCTTCAGGTGCTCCTCCAGTGCCCCCGCCTTCTCCAACCTGGAGTAAAGCCGCGGCAGATACCTCTTTCGATGACTCCTGGCCATCTCGACGAAGTTGTCCATTTTTGTCCCCCTCTTGAGGTTCGCTCTCATGATCCGCATTGAGAAGATCTCCAAATAGATTGAGTTGAGCCTTATCCGAAATTTGTGCACGCTTGCTTTTTGCCATCTCGTCCCAGCTCCATCACGAGCGTCTCCGCACAAACAAAGGGACCCTGCTTTGCGGCAAGGCCCCCTGCATCTGTCGAAAAACCGAAGCTATAGCTCCACTCCAGCTCCTTGGCGTTCCTCAGATCTCTCGCGCTTGAGCTCACGAGCTTCAACCTTTGTTGCTTCGATGACGACTCTTGAGCGCTGCTTTCCATCCGCGTCCGTCCACTGGTCCTGCCCCAGTGCGCCCTCAATATGGACGGGCTGCCCCTTGCTCATGGAGGAAACCGAGTCGGCAAGAGCGTTCCAGGCCTCCACCTCGAAGAAGCCGGCTTTCTCCTTCCAATCCTGTTCCTCCTTTCCTTTGAAGTAGCGATTGTTGGCGATCTTGAGCGTCGCCACCCGTGCGCCGCTTTCCAGCGGCTTTACCTTCGGCGCCTCGACCAGCCTTCCGTCGATTCGCACCTGGTTCAGATCACTTGCCATTGGTTTCCTCCTCACGGTTCTTTTTTTTCAGACGAATGAGACAAAGAGAAAGTCGACTCAACCCGGGCGTTCCTCCTTTCTTCCTTCTTGACTCAGGCCCAATTGGCTTTCGAGCCTCCACGCACTTTTTCAGATTCCGCAGCTTCGCAGGCTCATCCTGTTCGTAGCACTGCGCGTTAGCCTCGACGGCTCCCAATGCAAGCTCGATCTCATTGATCAACGCCTGCCTGAACTCATCGTTTGCGATCTTGCAGCCCAAGGATGCATAGCAGTACAAAAGAGGACTCCACAGCCTTCCGTGCCACTCGTACGCGGACTGGCGGGCCTGCACCACATCTGGGTTCTCGGGATCGAGCACGAACACGAGATGTCTCGCTCTTCTCGGCTTCGACTCTCGGATTGGTTGTTCCGGCATCCACCCCGTGACAGCGTTCATCCAGGCCGCCCCTACGCCCCTAACCCGTCCGAGGCTTCCACTCTGGCGGAGGATGCGTTCTTGTTTATTTCGAACAATAGCCCTCCAACGCGAACCGACTCGCTACTGCTCGGCACTCTCATGGCCTCATCTGCTTCTTTCATGAGAACTGCCATCCTTCGCCTATGCCCTTTGAGTTGCTCCTCAACTTGCGCATCCATCCCTCGGTTGGACCGCAGCCGCACGACAATCTCGTGCTCGATTTTTCCAAGCGAGCGGCTTTCTTCGAGGAGAGCTTTCATCGCAGCCTGCGTGCGCGCCATGCGCTTTTCGTTTTCCTCCAGCACATGGCTGAGCATCACAGCGGCCAGCTGGGAGGCAGTCTTGTTGACACCGTTGTTTGCCTGCCATTTCCCAACCCAATCCCTAATGACATGTAGGTCTATCTTCATTTCGTTCATTCATAGCTCCATTCACTTGGATCAGGGTGGCCTGAGCGATCGCTAAGACCACCCTTTTCAAGCTCAATGCCATTCGATGTCGATCTCCCAAGAGGTAGATAGAATGTTCTGCCCGTTGTGAGTGACCGTGAGGTAGAGTGTTCCCGTTTGCCTATGGCCGCTGATGAGCACCCACCCGCCACTGTTATGGAACGCGAAGACATTCTCGCTGACTGTTCCTGCCGAGAGGTTCCCCCCATCGTTATCCCCCTGGTAGCTCCAGGTGTATGCCATGCCAGTCGCTCCGCTCTTGCTGGGTGTGGCGGTGATAATTGCATTACCACTGTGGTTTGAAGTCGTTATGGTCCTACCGCTCAGCCCGGAGTGCGATCCAGAAATATCATAAGTGATGTTCACACCAAGGGAGGTGTAGCTATAGGCACAGGCGATGCTTTCGCTGACGTATACGGTCTGCGCGCTTATGTTTGCTTGCCCTTCCTGGTGCGGCGTCACGGTGATCGTATGCGTAACGTTGTTCACGCTCGCCGTGGCCACAGAGGGGTTGTCCGAGCTCACGCTGACCGGGGTTCCAGGCGGAGAGACGGTGAAGTCCAGAGTAGTGGGAGCATCGCTTGGCGTTCCATTTATGCTGCTCTGCGAAAGCGTGAGAGTCTTGTCCCACTTCGACGTCATGCTCAACGAGTCTGAGGTCACTCCATCGGAAAGTGTCCCTCGCAAGGTAGCTGTTCCTTCCTTGCTCAGAGTAATGGTTAGCTTCTTGGCGGCTGGATCGTTGGTGTAGGTCGCAACGCCCGCGTCGCTGATGGTCCAAAAGATGCTCATCGACGCAGGGCTGTAGTCATAGGCAACTACGAAATTATCTCCTGGACTCCCGCTGACGATGCCAGTCTGGAATGCCATTTTCTTGTTCGACTGAACGATCACGTCACATTGTGCGATCTGAGTGCCAAATACGGCGAATACCGTTCCTTGTCCTGGGCTGTTCGCGATAATGCTGACCATTCGGCCGTTGCCAGTGACAGTCAGGAAATTACTATCCGTTCCTGTCGCAGCTCGCACCGACCACATGATCGAAGCCATTTCGGAAGTCGATCCATCCGCGATTGCCGCCTCCAGCTCCTGGACGTCCCCAGGGGTCATGATGAAGTTGTTCTTGCTCAGCGCTAGCGATTTCGTCGACCCATCGACTCGGACAGAGATCGTGAATGTCGTGTTCGAAAGGGGATGACCAAGAACGATCTGTGTGGTTCCGTTCTTCAGCGCAGTTATCAGTGCATTCGGTCCCTGACCCAGGATGTCGAGGATGCTTGCATCCTTGACCTGCCACTGAATGCCGCTTTGGTCCTGGTCGCTCCCTCCTACAAGCTGAGCCGAGACGTTTCGCGAGTCCCCAGGGGCCATGAGGATCACTGTCTCTGAGCCAGTGATGTAGGCGCCGCTTCCGATCCCTCCTGCCGGAACGACGTTGCACAACACGTCGGAGGATTTGCCCCCGATCGTTGCTGTGAGCGTGGTGGACCCCAGATGTTTGCCGGTTATCAAACCCACCTTGCTCGTTCCGTAGACAGCGGCGTAGTAGTCATCCTTGATCGACCACGTGACACTTCCTCCAGCGTCGGGTGGATCAGTTGTCACGTTCACCGTCACCTGCTCTCCTGGGCCCACCGTTAGGTATGACGGGTCCACTGTCACAGCGTTCACCTTCGCACCACCCGCAGGGGTCAGCAGATAGCACCCGGGGAGCGCAACTGCCGCCACGACGATCAACCACAGCCTTACCCTCTTCATTGCATACCTCCTTGTTCTTTCTGAAGCGTGTATTTCTTTGACACCGACTTTTGGTTTGCCGGGGGCATAATGATGTCGGAGTTCACGAACACTTGAACCTTTGCCCCTTGGTTGACGGTGATCGTAGGCTGAACATTCATTGCGTTGGCGGTGAACTGTGTGCCTACCTGGTCGATTCCCGCAGTCAGTGAGTTGGCCACGTCGGCAGCCCCTTGGGTGTTGGCTTGCTTCATCGAGTACTGCAGCTGTCCGTCGATGATGCTAAACAACACCATGAGCCCGATCCCTTTTGCGTACTGCCACCAGTGCTCATCGACGTGCCCCGTGTAGCCGCTCATCCCTTGAGGATCCACACCGTTCATGTTGGCAAGCTGGAGGCTCACTCCGTCTGGCCTGATGAGTCTCTGCCAAGCCACTTGCACGCGGTTCTGGCCAAAGGAGATATTGCTTGAGTACTTCGCGAGCAGCCTTGAACCCTGCGGTATGAGGAGATTCTTCCCGCTCACAGAGTCGAAGACGTTCTCGGCGACGGTTGCCAACACATCGCCGGGCAAATCGGTGTTGATCGCCGTTTCAAGCGCTGCCGGTATGATGGTGCCGGCAAAAATGGTGTAAGGAAGGAGGGAGGTGTCCGCCGGCCGAGCAACATTCGGTGCGGC
>PMZS01000104.1 GCA_003170115.1 Spirochaetaceae bacterium | reverse complement strand
TCTCTTCAACAAGAGGCGATACAGCAGGTACCACGGCATGCTCGCATGGGCCTGTGTGGACTACCTGATGGTGCGCGACACTCATCCTGATTCGGGGGACCACGCGGGGGGGTGGGAGACATCCCACATGCTCGCCCTCCATCCGCGGACCGTCGATCTCGGCCTGCTCCCCCCGAAGGGCGCGAAGCTGGTGGGGATCATGGGGAGCATGGCGCCGCAGGATTCGACCGCCGAGTTCGGCCGGCGCACCCTGGAGGAAGCAGCCGGGATCGTCCTGAAGGAAGTGGCGCACCGGCTGGCCCACCAGGAGCTGTATCGTGAGCATGGGGGAAGCCTCCAGGAAGGACTCTGGAGGCGGTACCCCGAGTCCTGAAGTCACCCTCCCCTGGGTGCAGCCTCCATGGATGGCCCCCGGGGCCGTACGAATGGCGCCGCGTAAGGGCCTTCCGGGATCACGGCAAGCCGTCGCCCCTTCCCGCGCTCCATCGCGGCGCGCAGGTCCTCCGCCAGGTCGCGGACCGGGACCGCGCCGGTGATCGCGAGCTCTTCTCCGCGGAGCGACCCGGAGTACAGGTGAACGGTGCCGACATCCAGAGCCTTCATCAGCATCACCGTCTGCCACTCATCGATCTCCGCGCGCTCCCTCTGCCGCGCTTCGGCGCGGAATGCGTCCTTTCCCATCCGGCAGAGGCGCTCCTGTGCGTTGCGGAACTCCCGGGAACCGAACCCTTCGGCGCAGCTCGATGCGACGAACAGGTCTCCACCCGGCTCCAGGATGGAGGCGCCCGCGCAGATGCCCTTCACCGACTGGTAGTAGGTGGAGTCCAGGGGAAAGCCGGCGCCGGTGGAGAGGACCACGGGGAAAGGCTCCGGCACGGCGATGCGCACGCAGGGCTCCGCGAACCTGACCGCCGCGGCCAGGCTCTCCTCGGCGCTGCCGTAGCTTGCGAAGGCAAGTTCGCGCGCGTCGTTGATGACGACGCTGACTGCAAGGGTCCTCCCCAGCATGAGCAGGGCTTCCATCTGCGCGTCGTGCAGGGGGTTGCCCGCCAGGATGCAGGTCCCGGCTCGGGGATGCTCGAGCATCCGGGCGGAGTGGAATGCCATGATGCTGTCCGCGTGCGCGCTGCCCGGCAGAATGAGCTTCCTGCCGCCGGACCACCCTGCCATGAAGTGCGGCTCCGCCAGACCCACGGCAACTCGCACATCCGCCTCGACCACTCTGCGGTCGAGGCTCACCGGCACGCCCCGCGTCGTGGCGCCAAGCATGACGTGATCCTCGTCCCTCCGGGCAAAGTGATTGGCGATGACGGCATGGGCGGCGACCCAGGGATCCCCGATGACGGCGGCAAGCTCCTCGCCGTTGTTCGGCCGATGGAGCCCCGTGGCCACGAGGACAGTGATCGCCGAGGGCCGCAGACCCGCCCCGAGAAGCCGCTCGATGAGCGGGCGGAGGATCAGGTGGTTCGGGGCAGGCCGCGTCACGTCGCAGATCATGATGCACGCGGTCCTGCTGCCTTTCGCCTCCCGGGTGAGATCCCCTGCTCCGGCGGGTGAGGCAAGGGCCTTCTGGATGCATCCCCGGGGATCGGGGACGCCCGGCATGGGCCGTCGTTTGATGAGGGTGACGTTCCACGATTCGGGCAAATCCAGTGTGAGCCCCCGCGGACCGTATCGCAGCGTGCAGCGCATGTGATCCGTACTGTAGGCCGGAAAAAGCGAGTTGCGCCACCTCATGGACTGCCGTACAATCGGCCACCACATGGCGACAGATGATTCGCTTTCTCCCGAGAACCTGGATCCCTGGAGCGAACAGTTCGGTGTGCGGGATGCGAACGGCCACTGGCGTCCGCCGTACCCGTGCCGCTACGCCCCGCTTCTCACCTGGTACGTCTTTCAGCCCTCACTCGCCCAGGCCGTCCAGCTGAGACCCGGCTGGATCGGGCTCATGCTTCTCCGCAACATGGTCCTCCTGTGGCTCGTCTCGGGGTCTCTCCACCTCGTGCTTTACACGCTGAAGCTGCACGGCAGCAGGCGCAAGTACAATCCCCAGTGGCAGGCAACGGCCAGCCCGAAATATCTCTTTGGCAGCCAGGCATTCGACAACGTCCTGCGCAGCAGCCTCATCGGGTGCCCGATCTGGACCGCGTACGTGGCGCGAGACGCACTTCTACTGCATCCACCGGCTGATCCACTGGCGGCCCCTGATGATGGCGGTGCACCGCGTCCATCATATGAATCCCAACCCGGGGCCCTGGACCGGGCTGGCGATGCATCCGGTGGAGCACCTGCTGTACTTCAGCGTGATGGCCATCCACTTCGTGGTTCCCTCGCATCCCCTGCATTTTTTCTTCAACTCCCAGCTCACCGCGCTCACCCCGGCAATGGGACATCACGGGTTCGAGGGACCGCTGTTCAATGGGAAGCTTGTCACCGGCTCGTACTTTCACTACCTGCATCACCGGTTCGTATCCTGCAACTTCGGAGAAACGACGGTTCCGCTGGATCGGTGGTTCGGGGTGTTCTTCAACGGGGTCGGGACATACAGGACGAAGAGGAAGCCCCCGGGCTGATCCGGGCCGGGCTCGCCGCGGATGGCTCGTTGTACATCAGCGACGACACCGGGTACCTCTTCCACGTGGAGTACGCGGGATAAGTTCGAATATTCATCTTCCGTACGCTACCGCACAGAAATCCCACGGCCTTTCTGCCTATTCTTGTTCCTGCGACCTCTACCGATGCCCCAGTGGCTGTACTATCGACAAGGTTTTGTTGATAAGGAGCATGCATCACGCGGTGCATGCCCAGACGCAGGAAAGGAGAGAGACATGAGCGCAATCACGCTTCTCGCTGTCGTTCTGATCGTCGTTCTTATCGTCGTGCTGCTGTAAGCGGTGGCAGGCACTCGCTCTATCGCGCCCGGCATTCGAGGGGCTCCCTCCCGGGCATTTTTCTTGTTCTTGTGTGCGTGTGAGCCACCTTTCCGAGGCAGCACGCTTCCCTGAACTTCCGCGCCCCTCATCTTCACTTTGTGTGCTCCCGCACAGAACACATCTGATTCTCTGAATAGCTTTTAATAAGCATCATCATCTCAATTGAGGAAGGACAATATGAACGAAGATCAAATCATCGGCCGCATTGAAAAAGCGAAAGGCGAAGCGAAAAAGGTCGCCGGCAAAGTTGTCGGGGACAAGGACATGGAAACGAAGGGGAAGCTTCAAAAAGCCCACGGCAAGGTCCAGGCGAAGTTTGGTGATCTGAGAGAAGACATCAATAAAACCACCTGAAGCAATCGCGAGAAATAGCCGTTCAATCTTTCTGACTTGTGTGGAGTAAAGCAATGACAGGTATCATGAAAATTCGATGTACTCTGGCCATCCTTGCCGGGCTGGTTCTCTGCGGCACTGTGGCCTGGGCAGATCCGCCTTCGCAGGTCGGCAGGCTGAGCCTCATCAGCGGCTCGGTATCCTTTCGTCCGGGAAGCCTCGATGAATGGGCGCCGGCAGAGCTGAATTATCCCCTGACCGCAGGCGATCATCTCTGGACCGACACCAATTCGCGCGCCGAAGTGCACGTTCGTTCCGCGGCGATCCGGCTGAACTCTGAAACGGAGTTTTCCTTCCTGGGCCTGGACGACGACACTGTCCAGGTGCGGCTGTCGGAAGGATCGCTGAATGTCTGCCTGCGCCGCGTCGATGACGGGACGACCTTCGAAATCGATACGCCGAATGCCACCGTTTCCCTGACCTCCGCGGGGAGTTACCGCATCGACGTCCAGCCAAGCGGAGAGACGAGCGTTACCGTGCGTTCCGGCCGGGCCGAGGTGACGGCAGGTGAGAACGCCTTCGACGTATCGGCAGGGCAATCCACCGTCATATCCGGGTCCGACTCATTCGCCTACTATGTACGGGCAGCCTCGCGGCCGGACGAGTGGGATACCTGGAGCACGGAAAGAGACCGACGGGAAGATCAAGCCGCATCGAATTCGCGTGTATCACGCGACATGATCGGCTCCGAGGACCTCAATGACAACGGGACGTGGTTCAATGAGCCCGGCGACGGCCCGGCATGGGCTCCCTCGCATGTTCCCGCGGACTGGGCCCCCTATCGCTACGGGCATTGGTCATGGATCGAGCCGTGGGGATGGACGTGGGTGGATGACTCTTCCTGGGGATTCGCCCCGTTCCATTACGGAAGGTGGGCATATCGGAATGCGCGATGGGAATGGAACCCGGGGGTCGTCCAGGCGCGCCCCGTCTATGCACCCGCCCTCGTGGTATTCGTCGGAGGATCAGGGTGGACGCCGGCAGCGGGAGAGGGCATAGGCTGGTTCCCGTTGGGACCGCGCGAAGTGTATGTCCCCCCCTACCAGGCGAGCACGGGATATGTGCAGAGGATCAACGTCGCCTACGTGACGAACATCAACGTTCAGATCATAGAGAACTACCACGCTGACCAGGCAGTCTACGTCAACCGGAGCGCTCCCCGTGGAGTGACGGTTGTTCCGCGCGATGTGTTCGTCCAGTCGCGTCCCGCGGGAAGGGCTGCCCTGCCGGTCACCCAGACGGAGGTCACGCGTGCTCCCTTCATGGGGATGACCGCGAAGGTCGCTCCCCAGCGCGAGAGCATTATCGCGAAGCCCCCCGCCGCGCGGGCCCCTGTTCCCCAGCCGCCGCCGGCGATGCTGACGCGGCGCGTCTACTCGCGCACC
This sequence comes from Spirochaetaceae bacterium, assembly GCA_003170115.1. GTDB lineage: Bacteria > Spirochaetota > Spirochaetia > SZUA-6 > Fen-1364 > Fen-1364. The sequence goes on along the minus strand of PMZS01000104.1, from coordinate 24,656 downwards.
GCACCGCCGCCTGCCCAGGTCCCCTTTGCACAGCAGCAGAAGGCTCTCGTCGCAAGTCCCGGCCGACCGGTCGCTCCCGAGGCGCTCGCTCGAATCCAGGGGAGCCAGAAGCCGGCTCCTGCCCAGGTAACGGTTGTCAATCGCGCAGCGCTTGTGAAGCAGGTTCCCCCCGTGCTCAAGACCGCTCCCCCGGCGGTTCCACCTGCACGTGTTTCTCCCGGCCAGCAGCCCGTGGTCAAACAGGCCCCGGATGTGAAGCAGAAGCCTGAACCACCCGCGCCGGTCGCCATGAAGCCCGCGGTCAAACAGGCCCCTGATGGACAGCAGAAGCCTGCTCCCGCCGCCCCTGCCAACCCTCAGAGGGCTCCCGCTCCTGGACCGATCGTCACGGCAAAGCCGAACGTCCCGGCTCAGCCTCCGGCAAAACAGCCGGCGGTGATGACCCGCGGCGGCCCGGAAGGTGCCAGCGCCTCCACGCTCATCACGACGCTCAAGACGCAGACGCTCCCGGATGCCGATCGGCGTCTTGCCGAGGCGCGGAAAGTTGCGGGCATCAAGCTTGACTTCAATGCGGTTGCCCAGCGGCTTGCGGCGGCGAAGACAGCTCTCGGGGGCGCTGAAAAGGATCTGGCCGCAGGAAATGGCCAACAGGCGCTGCAGAAAGCTACCGCGATAAAGCAACAGGTTGACGATGAAATGAGCCAGGTTTCAGCGGCCATGCAGGCGGCAAGTCAGGCCGTGAAGCAAGGCCCGCAGAAGCATTGATGAGTACCGCCGAATGACCGCACTGAAAACAATGATCTTTGTGCTCGCTCTGAGCCCCGTTTTCGGCTTTGCGCAGATGGCCACCGAGCCTGCAACCGCGGCCGCGCAGCCGGCACCCACGGCTGAGGCGCCCGTCCCACTGCCTGCCGTCACCCTGGAGGAATGCGTGGCGGCGGCGCGGGCGGGAGGCCCGAGCCTGCAATTGGCGGGCATTACCCGGGACACCGCACGGGCTGCCCTTGCACAGGCTCGGGCGATGAGCGGGTTGACCCTTGGAGAGTCCGCCGACTACTACCACAAGGGAAGCCTTCCGGGAATGGGCACCTCGTCTACGGGAGGCTCGCCGGCAGGGAGTGCCGCGAGCGGGTCGGGAGTGAATGGCGAGAACTTCCAGGGGGGGCTCTCTCTCACGGGCCCCGCGACCAGCGTTGGCCTCACGGCCCAGCACAGCATCGCAGAAGGTGCATCCACTGACCAGGTGAGCTCCCTCAGCCTCTCGGGCAGCCAGACGGTATTCGATGGCTACCCCGGAGGACGAGCGGCAGGCGTCCTGCAGCAGGCGGAGACTGTCTCCCAGGTCTCCCAGGTCTCCTATGACGCGGCAATGAAGAGCGTCGTCTACCAGGTCAAGCAGGACTATTACACGCTTCTCGGAGATCAGGATACCGTCCTTCTGCGCCAGGCAACGAGCACCCAGGCCGCCGAGAACCTCGCCCTGTACAATGGGCTCTTCACCGCGCAGCGTGCCACGAAACTGGATGTCCTGGAAGTGCAGGTCGCTCTGACACAGGCGCAGCTCGATGTCCTTACCTCGCAGAATACGGTGGTGACGGACCGGAAGAAGCTTTCCCTGGCAATCGGTTGGCCCCTGGAAAAGCAGTACAGCGCGGCCGACAGCCCATTGCCCGACCTGCCAACATTGGCAACGGAAGAAGCGCTGAAGTCCGCGTTCCAGAACAGGTCCGAGCTGCTCATACTGGAGCAGAACATTGCCGCTGCCGTCATCGCCCTTTCTCTGCAGAAGAGCCAGAGCCTCCCGGTTGTCTCCCTCACCGCTTCCCTGGGAGTGGCCCAGGATTGGACGGCGAATACGAACGCAGGATTCTTCACCGCGGGGGTATCCATCGCGCTGCCGCCGTTATTGGACGGAGGCCTGCAGAATGCGCAGGTGCAGCAGGCGGCGGATCAGCTTGCCGCATACAAGGTTCAGCAGGCGCAGCAGGGGCAGAGCATCGCGATCGACGTAGGGAACGCTCTTTTCGGCGTCACCGACGCACGGGACCGCAACGCGCTGGCGGCGCAGAACCTGCTGCAGGCGCAGGGACAGTATAACCTGGAAAAGGCGAAACTCTCGGTGGGCACGGGAACCACCCTTGATGTTCTGACGGCGTTCTCCGTTCTCGCCACCGCTCGCGTGGGACGGGCGCAGGCGAAGAGCAATTACCTGTTGGCAGTGTTGAATCTCTACAATGTCATGGGACTTTAAAGAGGGAAGAGAAATGAAGATTCGATTAAGAACGGTGATTATCAGCGCGGTCGGAGCGGCGGTGGTGCTCGGAGGGTTTTTTATCCTGCGCGCGCTGCTTTCCACGGGGAACGACATCCACTACATCACCAAGGCAGTTGTGTTCGCGGACATCGCGTCGACGGTCAATGAAACGGGCATCGTGAACCCGGTCACGCAGGTCACGGTCGGGAGCGAGGTTTCCGGGACGATCAGGACGCTCACCGTGGATTTCAATTCCAAGGTGCGGAAGGGACAGATCCTTGCCAACCTCGACCCGACGACCTACCAGGCCGCCGTGGACTCCGCAAAGGCGAATCTCACTCTGCAGCAGGCAAACGCTGACAATGCGACGGTGAACGTCGGCAAGATGCTTGCCCAGTTCGACATGGCGACCCTGACGGTGCAGAGGGACGAACCGATGATCACGCAGGGTCTGATCAACCAGAACCAGATGGACACGGAACGGACCACTGCGGAGTCCGCCCGGGAGGACTACCTTGGCGCGCAGGCCCAGGCTCGCGTTGCCCAGGCGCAGATTTCAGTCGTGCAGGGTCAGCTCCACCAGGCGCAGTACAACCTTTCGAAGACGGTGATCCTGAGTCCCTTCGACGGGATCGTCATGAACCGCAACGTCAGTATCGGTCAGACGGTGGCAGCGTCTCTGCAGACACCGACACTTTTCACCCTTGCCACGAACCTCACGGACATGCAGGTGGATACTTCCGTTGACGAAGCCGATGTCGGGAGTCTTCGGGAAAATCAATCGGCATTGATCACGGTGTCCGCTTTCCCGAACGTCGTCTTTTCCGGGACGGTACGGCAGGTCAGGATCAATCCGACGACGGTCCAGAATGTCGTGACCTATGACGCCGTGGTGCAGGTCCACGACACCACCGGTCGTCTCCTGCCCGGAATGACGGCTCAGGTCGCCGTCCAGGTCGGGAAAAAGACTCACGTGCTTATAGTGCCCATCGCCGCCGTGCTCTACAGGCCGCTCGCCGCTTCAAAGGCGGGTTCAGCCAGTGGCGGATCAGGGGGAGGCAGGCAGTCGGGCGGCGCTCCCGCCGCGCTGCCGGTGGCGGGCGCCCCCGGCTCCAAGGTCACGATCTGGAGCCTCGTTGATGGGATACCAGCGCCCCTGCAGGTGGTGATCGGAATATCGGACGGCAAGAACCTCGAGATCACCAGCGATGGAGTGCAGGAAGGGGACGAGGTCATCGTCGCCCAACGGCGTGGTGGCGCGAGCACACCGCCGGCGGGAAGCACCGCAGCGGGCGGAAACAGCACCCGCGCCGCCGTTTCGCCACAGAGCCCCTGATGTCAAGTCCTGACGGCACGGAGCCGCTCATCGAGGTCAAGGATATGACCAAGGTCTACGGCGAAGGACCCGCCTCGGTGCAGGCGCTCAAGGGAGTGAGCCTCACGATACGCCGGGGTGAGTTCCTGGCCATCATGGGGCCTTCCGGCTCCGGAAAATCCACCTTCATGCACCTCCTCGGCTGCCTTGACCACCCGAGCTCGGGTTCCTACCGGCTCGCCGGTCAGGAGGTTTCAGGTCTCACCCGCGACCAGCTTGCAATGGTGCGCGGGCGCCAGATCGGCTTCGTCTTCCAGAGCTTCAATCTTCTCTCGCGCACAAGCGCCCGGGAAAACGTCGAGCTGCCGATGCTGTACGCGGGGGTGGCACGAGAAGCACGGGACGCGCGGGCGCGCTCGATATTGGAACAGGTTGGCCTGGCCGAGCGCATGGATCACAAACCGAACGAGCTCTCCGGGGGCCAGCAGCAGCGCGTGGCCATCGCCCGGGCGCTTGCCAACGAGGCGCCACTTCTCATGGCTGACGAGCCCACGGGCAATCTCGACAGCGCAAGCAGCGTGGAGATCATGACCCTGTTTCAGCACCTGAACAGGGAGAATGGCATCACCGTTGTCGTCGTGACGCACGCCAACGAGATTGCGGCCTGGTCCGGTCGGATCGTCACGTTCCGCGATGGATTGATCGTCGATGATCGTCCGGCGAAGGAGGGCTCCGCGGCATGAGCTTCATGGTTCTCCTGCGAACCGCCTGGAAGGCGCTGTTGCGCAACCTCAGCAGATCGCTTCTCACGATGCTTGGGATCATCATCGGGGTCGGGGCGGTGATCGCCTCCGTCGCGATCGGCGCGGGCGCCCAGGCCGTCGTGCTGAAACAGATCGAGAGCCTGGGTGCCAATCTCATCGTCATCAGCCCGGGCAGCGTGACCACGGGGGGAGTGAGCCTTGGCAGCGGGGCACGGACGACCCTCACGCTGGAAGACGTCACTTCCATCGTGGCCAATGTGCCGGAGGTGGCCGCGGCGGCGCCGTATTCGTCGACCAGCGCGCAGGTGGTGGCGGGCGGGGTCAACTGGTTCACTGTGATCGGGGGCACGACTCCCGCATGGCCGATTGTCGGAAACTGGAACATGGCTCAGGGAACCTTTTTCACGCAGGATGACGTCACCCGGGTCTCCAAGGTGGCCGTGCTGGGGAGCACGGTTGCGGCGAACCTCTTTCCCGCCGGCGGGGCGGTCGGCACCACGATCATCGTCAAGAGCGTGCCCTTCCGTGTGCTGGGCGTGCTCACCGCCAAGGGCCAGACGGGTTTCGGCCGGGACCAGGACGACGTGGTGATCGTCCCGATCTCCACGCACCAGGAACGGCTCACCGGGCAGACGTGGGTCAATACGATCCTGGTGTCGGCGTCGACCGCCGACACGGTGGCAGGCGTGATCGATTCCGGCGAGCGTCTCCTGCGGCTCGTGCATCATCTGGCTCCGACCGCTCCTGACGATTTCACGATCCGCAATATCGCGAACGTCCAGCAGGTGCGGATCGCCACCTCCGGTGCCCAGGCCCTCCTGCTGGCGGCCGTGGCGATCGTGTCCCTGGTGGTCGGGGGGATCGGCATCATGAACATCATGCTGGTGTCGGTGACCGAGCGCACGCGCGAGATCGGTCTGCGCATGGCGGTGGGAGCGCGGGGACGGGACATCCTGCTTCAATTCCTCATCGAAGCGCTCACCATGGCTTCCGCGGGTGGGGTAATTGGAATCGGAATGGGCATCGGCGTTTCATTCCTTGTGTCGACGTTCGCGGGCTGGCCGACGGTGGTTTCCGGTTTTTCCATCGTTCTGGGTTTTGCCTCCGCGGCGTGTACCGGAGTCGTCTTCGGCTTCTACCCGGCGCGGCGTGCGGCGGGGCTGGAACCCATCGATGCTCTGCGCTACGAGTAGCCGGCCGGCTTCTACCGGCCCTGGAGGATCTCCAGCATGGCGGCGACGTTTTCCGCTTTTGCGTCCCTCGGCACGTCATGAGCGGGTGCCGCGATGTATCCGCCATGCTTGCCGACAGTTTCGAGCAATGCCCTGACTTCATCTTTCACCTGGGCGACCGTTCCAAACGGCAGGGTCTTCTGCGTGCTGATCCCGCCGAAAAATGTCATGTGTTTTCCATACCGGCGCTTGATGTCCACCACGTCCATGACCTCGGGCTGAAAAGGATTGAAGACATCCACGCCGCACTCGATGAGGTCCGGAAGGATCTCGTCGATCCTGCCGCAGCAGTGGATGAAGACTTTCTTTCCGGCCGACTTGACCAGGCCGTACAGCCGGGCCACCCTGGGCCGGATGTATTTGCGCCAGAGAACGGGTCCCATGATCAGGCCCTGCTGCTGCCCCCAGTCGTCTCCGAAGCGCACTCCGTCCACCGGGAATCGAAGCGCTCCACGCACCACCTCTTCGTCGAAGCCCAGGATACCGTCGAAAAGCTCGTCGGCAAAAGGATCACCGCCGGCCATTGCCATGAGCACTTCTTCCATGCCTGCCAGCGTCCAGGCCCTCTCGAACAGGGTGAACGCCAGGGTCGCCACTACGAATCGGCCGCCCGCGGCCTCGATTGCCCGGGGGAAGCCTGCAAACCGGGTCGGGGCCGCCGGATCTGGATAGTGGTACCGCGGAAGCGATTCCTTCGTGACTTTTCTGTTGCATACCGTGCCGATGTCGGTGTCGATGCTCCTGTCCCACTGGACGCCCCATTCGTCCTCCCAGACCGAGGGCCGATCCTGGAGCTGACGGTACGGAAGGCGCATGCGCATGATCTCCAGGCAGTTGCCCAGCCCCGCCTCGAAATCGGGGTCGCCGTAGAACTCCGCCATGCGGGTGCGGGCCGGCGCCGTGAAGGTGACGTGGTACGGCGTGCGGTCAGGCGCGAGGTGGCCAATCGCGCCGAATACCTTTTCTCGTTCGGTCACGCCTTCCCTGCCGCGCCCGTGACACGCAACCATTTTTCCACAACCGCCGGCAGTGTGCCGGCGGCCTCCGCCAGCGCGATGGGGGTCCAGAGGTTGCGTCCGTCCCGCCACTGCGTCATGAGGCTTTCGCGAAAGCCGTGGACCAGCTCGCTGGCCACGTTCACCTTTGCGATGCCCAGCTCCAGGGAGCGCCTGATGTCCTTCTCCGGGATTCCCGTCCCGCCGTGCATCACGAGGGGGACCGGCACCGCGGCGTGGAGCTCGGAGAGAAGCTCGAACTCCAGGTGAGGCTGGCCCTTGTAGAAGCCGTGCTTGTTCCCGACCGACACGGCAAGGAGGTCCACGCCGGTTCGACGCACGTAGTCCGCGGCCTGTCCGGGATCCGTGTAGGCGGATGCCGAGCCGCCCTCCACCGCCGCCTCGTCGGCCTTTCCGATCCGCCCGATCTCCCCTTCCACGGTGATTCCTTTCGGCCGCGCCTTCCCGACAACCTGTCGCAGCGCCTCAACGTTTTCCTCGAAGGGCCGTGCGGAAAAATCCAGCATGACGGAGGTATAACGAGCCGCGATGCACTGGTCGACCATCTCCATGGAGTCCCCGTGATCGAGGTGCAGCGCCGCGGGGGTGTCGTAGCGCGCCTTGATGGCATACGCGACCGCCGCCATGCTCGCCGGCGGAAGAACGGGGAACTCTCCGGGCCCCGACATGAGGATCACCGGCGCGCGCAGCTTCTCTGCGGTTGCGAGGATGACCTCCATGACCTCGGCGTTCCAGGCGCAGAACGCCGGCACCGCGTATCCCCTCCGGAATGCCTTCCCGACCAGATCACTCATTGGAACGAAGCTCAACGGTCTCCTCCTGACTCACGCTCTCGGCGCACCGCCTGAAAATATCGAAGAACTCGAATATCTTTCCCGCCGCGAGGGCAGGGTCCACCTCGAAAATCGAAAACGTGAAGCTCCTCAGGGACAGCCCCGCGCGCATGATCCGCGCGAGCTCCGCGGTGATCTCCTCCACGGGCGTGGAGGAGATCCAGCTCGGGAAAATGATGCAATTCGCGGAGGCGCCGGGAAAGAGGCGTGACGCCTCGGTGAAGTCCGTATCCTGACCGAAATCCAGCGCATGGACCGGGGCGAGGCGCGCGTAGTTGCGCAGGTGCGCGGTGGCACCGCTGTCCTGGTGAACGAGGAACCGAGCGCCGATGGACGCGGCATACCGGGAGAGCTTGCCGTCGAAGGACAGGTTGCATGCCTCGTACTGCCGCGGGGAGATCATCGCCACGGTGCAGTCACCGACGAACACGTGGGTAAGCCGCCGGCCGTCACACCGCGGAAACCAGTCCAGGCACAGGAGCATGAGGTCGGTCAGGTTGCGGTAGAAGCTGCGGAGGGCTGACGGGTCATCCTCGTAGAGCAGAAGAACGTTTTCGCCGAAGATCGACACCGCGGAGTTGATCACGGAGCCGAGGTTCTGCAGGCTGGAGAGCGGCTGGGAGTGAGGGTTGTACTCCATGCGCCCGGCGTATTCCGAGAGGTCCGGGTAGCGCTCCCTGAGTGTCTTCGCCTGCGATGTGATCTGCCTCACGGCATCCGTTGCCTCGAATCGTTCGGCGGTCCAGACCGGCAGGGAAGCGAGCTCTCCGGGGTTCAGCGCGCGCGGACGGACAGCGGGCTCCTCGGCAGAGGCGTACGCGCAGGGGCTTCCGTACATCACGGGAATGAAGCGATGGCCGAAAGGCTCGATGGTCGCGCGGGGGAAAGGTTTTTCGTACCCGAGCCCCAGCTCGCGGAATGACTCCCAGACCAGCCGGTCGATCTCCATGAGGCTCTCGACCCGAAAGACGATGTCCGTGTGAAAGCGCTCGCCGAAATCCACCCCGAAACGCTCGTGGAGCAGGGCCGAGGCGAGGCCCATTCCGAGGCCGAACCGGCCGAAGCGCCTGTGGGGATAGAAGAGGGGCACCGCGTTCAGTCCCTTCCCGGGATCGGCGGAGCGATAATCACGCGGATTCCCTGATCTTCCAGGCTGGCACGGTCGGCGGGGCGAACCCCGTGATCCGTGATCACGACATGGACCTGCTCCAGCCTGAGGAACATGACCAGCACGTCCACGTTGAACTTGGAGCTGTCCGCGAGGACGATGACCTCGCGGGCGTTGGCCGCGACCTTCTTCTTCACGGGGACTTCGTCCACGTTGGACTGCGTGAATCCCTCCTGGAGGTTGATCCCCACCGTCCCGAGGAACGCCTTTGTGAAGCGGAATTGCTCGACTGCCTGCTCGGCAAGGTGCCCGACCAGCGAGTGCGACGCGGCGTGCACCTTGCCCCCCAGGACGATGGTCTGGATGTTGGCCTTGTGCTCCAGGGCCTGGAGGACCGTCGTCGAGTTGGTGACCACCGTGATGCGCCGGGTATCGTCCATTGCAAGAGCGAGATAGGCGGTAGTGCTTCCGGCGTCGATGTAGATGGACTCCCCCGGTTGGACCAGGGACCACGCGGCGCGGCCGATCGCTTCTTTCTCTGCCCGGCGCACCGTCTCGCGGACCCGGTAGTCCACCTCGATCATTTCCTGGCCCGCGAACGCGCCGCCGTGCGTCCGTTTGATGAGGGCCCGATCTTCCAGCTTGTCGAGGTAGCGGCGCACCGTCATCTCGGACACCCTGAGGTCCGCGGACAGCTCCGCCACGCTGCGGTATCCGTTGCGAGCGAGGATTTCCAGCACCTTGTCGATCCGTTCCTTCATGGGTCTCAGTCCTCGAGCTTCCGCACGCTGCCCGGCACGACGGGCTCGTGCAGAGCGGCGCTGGCGATGGCGGCAAAGCACAGCTCGAGACTCTTCAGGTTGTTTCTGGCGCCGTTGAGCGGCTCTCTCTTCTCTTCCACCGCGCACAGGAGCTCCCCCATGGTTCCGTGGAACCCGTCAGGGAACCACTGTCCCTTGAGGACCGGCCGCGCCCTGCCTTCCGCGGTGGCAAGTGAGACGGACTGGGCGTTCAGGTCGGGGCCGCTGCTGTTCGCGGTGCCGCGTGTTCCGGCCACGAACGTGCAGTCCTGTTCGCCAAAGAGAGTGTTCGCGTCGAAGAAGAGCTCGGCCTGCCCGTTTTCGTACTCAACGAGCGCCTGCGAGAGCAATGGAGGCCGCGCCCTCTGGGTCGGAGCCCGGGCCGTGGATGCATACACGCGAAGCGGTGCGCGGGGCCCCATGAAGCAGGAGACGATGTCGAACCAGTGGATTCCGAAATCGTACAGGATAAGCGAATGAATGTCCTCGAAGACGCTGCCGGCAACCCAGTTGTGGTCCCAGTTTACGGCGGTTCGTACGCTCGTCACCTCCCCGAGGAGACCGGTGCTGATGGCCTGTCGGATCCAGCTCCAGTGCGGGGCCCAGCGGCCATTCTGGTTCACCGCCAGCCGCACCCCTTTTTTCGCCGCCTGCTCGACGATCCTCAATCCGAAGTCGATGTCGGTGACGAACGGCTTCTGGCTGAGGATGTGTTTGCCCGCATCTATCGCCGGACCGTACATCGATACGCGGTCCTCGGGATGAGCGGCGAGGTCCACCACCTCGATGTCATCGCGGCGCAGGACTTCGCGGAAATCCGCGCATACCTCCGCCCCGGGGTAGAATTTTTTCTGCGCCTCCCGCGCCTTTCCCTCGGCTTTGTCACAGAGCATCGCCACGTCGTATCCGGCGTCCCGGTACGCCCGCAGGTGCTGGATGCTGATGCCTCCGCACCCGATGAGGCCGATGCGGGGCCGATACGATGCCGGGTCCACGGGGGCATAGGGAAGCCGGGGGGCGGGTTTCTCCTCCCTGCTGCTCGGCGGAGGAAGGCCGTATGAATCGTCCAGGTCCCTTGGCATGTTTCCTTTCTTTCCCCCTAGAGCAGTCTCACCGTGTGCTTGTGCAGGGCGCTGGCAACCGCCGAATCCACGATTCGCTGACCGATGCGGCAGATCTCGGGGGAGAGGGGACCCTGCACGGGCTCCCCGTTTTCAAGGCAGTGGATCATATACTGGACGGGGTTCTGCCGGGGCGGCTGCAAGGCGTCCGCGGGCACCTCCCGGCCCACGGGATCCTGGGGAGTCTGCAGTCGTATCGTCTTCTCGAAGTCGTAGCTCGAGATGCTTCCCTGCTTTCCGACGATCACGAAACCGCACTTGGGCTGCGGCTGATGGGTCCAGGGATCCGACTGCGTTCCCCAGCGCGTTTCGAACCGCGAGAGGCCGCAGGAGTAGCGCGCCACGGTGATGCTGTGCTCGTCCACCTCGAGGTGAGTCGGTTCGTCCACCACCGTTGTCACCTCGATGGGAGCCCTGCCGCCGTGATACCAGGTGCCGAGGGTCACGCCGTACCCCAGGTAGTCCAGGAGGGATCCGCCCCCCGCTTCCTTCCTGTAGAACCAGGTGAACGGCTTCTCACGCTCCCTCTCCTCTTCCGTCAGCTCCACCTTGTCCGCGGTGTGGAACAGGGGACCGCGGTTGCCGTCGTAGAAATGGACTTCGGTCACCTCGCCAATGGCCCCTTCGTCCACGAGGCGCTTTGCGGTCACGTGGGGAGGGTACCAGGCCAGGGGCCAGTTGATGGCGAAGAGCCTGCCGCTCCCGCGCATGGCCGAGATCATGAGGTCGGCATCCGACAGGCTGGCGGCAAAGGGCTTTTCCAGCAGGACGTGCATCCCGAACTGGGAAACCTTCAGAACCCATTCGGCGTGCCGCGCGGTGGCGGGGCAGAGCAGGACGATGTCGGGCTTTGTGCGCTCCAGGCACAGGCGGTAGTCGGTGAAGACGCGATCGGGAGGGATGGAGAAGTTCGCGATGGCCCTCTGCATTTTGAGCGGATCCTCGTGACAGACGCCCACGATCTCGGCCCCGGGGTGGTTGAAGGCCATCCTCAGGTTATCACCCATGTGATCGTGATCGAAGTTGATCCCCGCGATCCTCCACTTCTTCGTGCTCTTCATGCTCCGGCCCTGCCCCTATTCCTTTCTCCGCCGCGTGTAGGCGACGACGATGATGAATACCAGGCTCCCGTAGACGATCTGGCGCACGGACTCTGTGGTCCGGAGGGCGACCAGGATGCTGGACAGGGTGGTNNCGCCGACATAGCTGCCGGCCCCGCCGGCCAGGGAGATGCCGCCGATGGCCACCGCCGCGATGGAGGTCATGAGGAAGGGAGCTCCCAGGCTGAGGTACGGGGTTCCCGTGTATCCAAGAAGGAAGAAGCCGGCAAGGCCCGCGATGGCCCCGCAGATCCCATAGACGAACATGCGGAAGCGCTTCACGTTGATGCCCGAGANNGCCGCCACGATGACGACGACCCACAGGAGGAGGATGTTGGGGATGTTCAGAATTCGCCCGCTGCCCAGAGCTTCAAGCAGCTTCGGCGCCGTGCCCCGGGGATACCCGCCCGTGTAGATCAGCGAAAGCCCATCCACCACGCTGGCCATGGCCAGGGTCATGATGAGGGGAGGGATGCCGACATAGGAGACGCCTACTCCGTTGACGAGGCCAATGGCGAATCCCGCCGCGATGGCGCCAAGGAGGGCCGCCGGGATGTTGGCGTCCTTGCCAAGGAGAAGGGAGGAGGAGATGCAGACTCCGAGGGAAACCACGGNNNACCGACAGGCGCAGGACGCTCATCAGGTGGCCGAAGCTGAGGAACCCGGGAGCGATGATCTCTCCAAAGATGAAGAGCGCGATAATGGAAGCGACCGCAATGGTGAGCTGGTTGGAAGCGAGGGATCGGATCGAGGTTGACATCAGACGCGGCCGCACATTGTTGCTCATGCGACGATGCCTCTAGTGGTGGGAAAGCTCGCGCCTCAGGCGCGGCACCGCCCCGAACAGGAGCGCGACGATGATGATGATGCCCTTCATGAACTCCTGGTAGAAGGAAGTGATGTTCGCGAAATAGATGATGTTGATGAGGAGGCCCAGGATGATGCCGCCGATGATCGCTCCCACGTAATTTCCCTTTCCTCCGGAGAAGGCAATGCCTCCGATGACAGCCGCGGCAACGGAGTTCAGCGTGAAGCCCTGGCCGCTCCGCGCGTCCCCGGTTGCCGTCTGGCCCACGACGCAGAGCGCGGCAAGTGCAATGAAAACGCCGCTGACGAGGAATGCGAAGATCTTCGTGCCGGTCACGCTGATTCCCGAGGCGCGCGCGGCGCGCTCGCTCCCCCCGACCGCGTAAAGGTGCCGGAAGGCCTTGATCCGCCCCAGAAGCAGGCAGAAGGCTACTGCCACGAGAAGGATGAGGACGGGAACGGGAATGAACCCCGCCAGGGTCTTCCCGTAGATCATGTAGTAGGCCTGCGGGATATGGCCGCCCGGGGTCGGCATGATGAGGAGCGCCGTGCCGAACCACATGGTCGAGGTGGCGAACGTCATGATCAGCGGCGGGGGCCCGATGTACCCGATGAAAAACCCGTTGAAGAAAGACAGGAAGAGAGCCGCGGCCACCCCGAGCGCGGTGACGAGAACCATTGAAAGCGTGGAGTTCTGCATGAGGGAAGCCATGACGACGGTGACGAGGGAAATGCCGGCTCCGAGAGAGAGATCGACGGCTCCCACGAGGATGACCGTTGCCTGGGCAAGGCTCACCAGGATGAGAGGGGTGAAGGTCATGAAGTTCATCCGAAAGACCTGGAACGAGAAGAAGCCCGGCTGGATGATGGCGTTCAGGATGATGAGGAGAACCAGCATGAGGAAGCTGGGAAACGAGGAGTTCTGCAGCAGGCCCCTGACGACGCGGTGTGCTTTCACGGCGTGCGTCCGTCCGGGGAAGCGTGCTCGACGTTCAGGGAGGCCACCACGAGCCTCTCCTCGTTGATGTCGTCCCCGCGGATCTCCTTCACGATCCGGCCCTCGAAGACGATGAGGACCCGGTCGCAGTTGTCGATCAGCTCCTCGTTGTCGCTGGCGTACAGGAGGACCGAGGTTCCCTTCTCGGCGAGCCCGGAAATGATGTCATAGATGTTCTGCCGCGTGCCCACATCCACGCCCTTCGTCGGGTCGTTCAGCAGGAGCACCTTCGGGCTCAGGGCGAGCCACTTCCCGACCACCACCTTCTGCTGGTTGCCGCCGGAAAGCTCCGAGACGATCACCCGGGGATTGGGGGGCACGAGGGAGACGGTGTCAATGGCCTCCGAGGCAAGCTTCTGGTATCGGCCCCGGGGCAGGAAAAATGAGCCGCGGTGCATGGAGACTTTGGGATAAAGGATATTTGAGAGCACGGAGTGCTCCAGGAAGAGCCCCTCTTTCTGCCGGTCTCCGGGGATCAGCGCGATGCCCTGGCGGATGGCATGCCGCGTGTTGCGCAGAGCGAGCGGCTTTCCGTCCACCCGGATCTCCCCCGAGTAGCCCTTGAGGTAGCCGGCGAGGATCATGAGGATCTCCTCCTGCCCCTGCCCTTGCAGGCCGCCCAGGCCGAGGACCTCTCCGGGGCGCAGGCTGAAGCTCACGTCCGTCAGTCTTGCTCCGTCCAGCGAAACCCCGCACAGCTCGAGGGCATAGCCGCGCTCGCCGCGGCCGGCAATTTCCTTCTCCCGTTGTGCCGAGCGCCTCCTGACTTTTTCCCTGACCTCCTGACCCGTGATGAGGGGGATGATCAGCTTCTCGTTGCGCTCCTGGACCGCGAAGTCGAGCTCGCCCACCGTCTCACCGTTCCTGAAAGCCACCAGGCGGTCGCAGATCCTCGCGACCTCCCAGAGCCGGTGCGAGATGAAGACGATTGCAACGCCCCGCTCCTTCAATTCACGGACCGCCCGGAAAAGAGACTCCACCTGGTGAAAATCGAGTGAAGCCGTGGGCTCATCGAGGATGAGGATCCTCGGGTCCTTCGCGAGGGCCTTGCCGATCTCCACGAGTTGTTTCTCATCTGGAGAAATGTTTTTCACCCGCTCGCGGACGGAGATCTTCACGGAGACTGTTTCCATGGCCTTCTCGGCCTGCGCGACAGCGCCGCGATTGTCCAGGAGGGCAAGGGAACCGGTCTTCTCCCGGCCCAGCGCGATGTTCTCCCAGATCGTCATCTCCGGGACGAGGCTGAGGTTCTGGTGCACCATGGCCATGCGGGAGCGTTCCGCATCCAGGTGGCTGCGCAGGTTCACGGCCTTGTCGTACAGGCGCAGCTCCCCGCCGTCGGGCGTGAGAAGTCCGCTGACGATCCGCGCAAAGGTGGTCTTCCCGGAGCCGTTTGCCCCGACCAGGCCGCAGATCTCCCCGGCTCGCAGTGAAAAATTGGCATCGCTCAGGGCCCTGACTCCGACAAACGATTTCCTGATGTGTTTCGCTTCGAGCACTGTCATGCGTGCGAGGCTTTCCTTGTGTATTTCCTTGTGTAAAAGGAACCGCGGCCAGAGCCGCGGTTCCCATGATGCCATTGCTCTTACTGGAAAAGCGCGTCGATCTGGTCTTCGGTGTACCAGATATTCACATAGAACGAATCCGCCCAGTCCTTGTACTCGCCGTAGACCTTGTCGATGTTGGTGTTGTCCACCTGCAGGGATGGATGCGTCCAGATCACGTGAGGCTTGCTCGCCACAGGCATGACGTTCGGATCGACGATGAGGAGGTCGGGTTTCAGCTTCTTGCCCTGGAGCATGCGAAGCCCGATTCCCAGCGACGTCGCGACCGCGCCCGGAGAGTTCTCGATCCCGACGGTGTTGAACCCGCTCGCGTCTTTCCTCTGTTTCCAATCCTTGATGAATGCGACCAGGGTGTCACCGGTGACGGGGGGTATCTTCTTGCCCGCCGCTTCGAAGGCGCGCATGATGCCGGTGGTCATTCCGTCCTGGGTCAGGACGCCGTCGATGTTGGGGAAGGAGCCCAGGAGATCGGTCATGACCTGCTGAGCGGCCGCCGGGTCCCAGTTCCCGTTGGCCTTGGCGAGGAGCTTGATGTTGGGGTACTTCGCCAGGACCTTCATTGCGGCCTGATCGCGCAGGATATTGCCCGGCTGGTCCGCGATTCCGCTGATGTACACGATGTTGCCCTTGCCGTTGAGCTGCTTCACCAGCCACTCGGTGAGCGGACTCTGCCACCACTCCTGGTTCATATAGATGTTCAGGACGTCCGGGTTGGGCACCGGCTGGTCGAACACGATGACGAGCACTCCCGCGTCCTGGGCTTCCTTGATGACCGGGTCAAGGGCCGTCGAAGAGTTGGGATTGATGAGCAGCAGGTTCACCTTGCTCGCGATCAGGTTCCTGATCTGCGCGATCTGCGTGTTCACGTCAGGGCCCGCATTCTGGATGATGAGCTTGCTCGCCCAGCCCTTGTCCCTGTACATGTCGAACTGCTTCTGCAAGCTTTCCAGCATCTCAATGCGCCAGCTGTGCAGGAACGGTCCGTTGCTCAAACCGACTACGAATCCCTTCGATGCTCCCGCCTTCTCGCCGTTCCCGCCCGCGAAGGCGGCTGCCGCGAACATGAGGCAGAACAGGACTACCAGTCCGCTTTTTATCAGATTCCTTCTTGTCATTTCCAGATTCCTCCTCTTGGAAAGTCTGAGATGGTCGACGACCACTTTGAGAGAATGTTTTCCTTTTTCACCTCCTTTCAACCTATCAACCTTGGTAGAAATACAACAAAAATTGACTATAATCACTCGATTCGCCACTGATATTAGCCCAATTCATCGTAGCTGTCAAACAAATTCTTGAAATGAGTACTATTTATCACAACTTGGAAGGTCCCAGCGTCTCTGCTACGATGAACGGATGGCATCGCCAAAAAAGTCCCGTACTCGCGCCGTTCCCCCGCGAAAACGCGTGTTCGCCACTGCCGCACCCGACGGAAGCGTGGTGATCCCGGCCGACCTCGCCCGAAAGTATGGAGTTTCGCCTGGTGTCCCTTTGTGCATCGAGGAAATCGACCATGGCCTCCTTCTCCATCGACCCGTCTCGCACCTGGCCAGGGTCTATATTGAGCCGACGAATGAATGCCCGCTGGCGTGCAGGACCTGCATGCGGAATGCATGGGACGAGCCGTTGGGACGGATGGACTCCCAGGTATTCTCTCGAGTCCTCGAAGGATTGAAAGCCTTCCTGACCGTGCCCTCGGTGTTTTTCGGCGGAATCGGGGAGCCGCTCTCTCATCCCGCCGCACTCGAGATGGTCCGGCAGGCGAAGGCGGCCGGCGCGAAGGTGGCAATGATCACAAACGGGCTGGCGCTCGACGAGCAGACCGTGGAACGGCTCGTCGAAATGGAGCTGGATGAGCTTTGGGTCTCCCTGGACGGCGCGACGCAGAAGTGTTACGAAGGCGTTCGGGAAAATGCTCCCCTTGCCCGCATCGTCGAAAATCTTCGACTGTTGAAGTCCGTCAAGTACCGGCTGGACGCGCAAATGCCCGCTCTCGGTATTGCCTTCGTGGCCATGAAGAGAAACCGAGCGGAGCTTTCGGAAGTGATTGATCTGGGTCTGCGCCTCGGGGCGACGCACTTCTCCATCAGCGGCCTTCAGCCCCACACGGAGGACATGAGAAATGAAGTTCTCCACGAGAAGACCCTCGGCCAATCGATCGGTGCTTTCTCCCGGTTGGACATCGCGCGGATGGACTCCGTCGGGGACTGGGACCACTCGATCGCTGAAGTCCTGGCCGACTGCGGCCTGCGGTATTCCAATGGAAGAGCATCGACAAGACTGGATGATACCTGTCCCTTCGTGGAGAGCGGCAGCATGAGCATCAGGTGGGACGGCTGCGTGAGCCCCTGCCTGCCACTTCTCCACACGCACGGCACATTTCTCGGCGATCGGCAGCGGGTGATCAGGGAGTTTTTCTTCGGATCGTTGGCGGACCGAACCCTGTCGGCGATCTGGAACGACCCCGATTATCTTGCATTCCGTCAACGCCTGCAGAAGTTCGATTTCCCGCCCTGCGTGCGCTGCAAGAGCTGCGACTGGATCGACGGCAACCAGGAGGACTGCTATGGCAGCACTCCGCCGACATGCGGGGGTTGCCTCTGGGCCCAGGGGTATGTGCTCTGTCCTTGAGTGACAGACCAATCGATTTTCAGGCAGCGGTACCGCTGGTCGGGTGACGTGGCGAGCGCGGAGGCGGGGGCGGTTGTCGGGCTGCAATGAGCATCCCCGGCGAGCCGTCTCTGACAAATACTGGCCTCTGAAAAACGCCGCTGCCCGTGGTGCAAGAGGCAAGCCCTCGTGGGGACGCGGAATGCGCGAAGCCTTTCTCTGCAGCGCGCAGAAAGGTACTGTGGTGATGAGCGCGATGAGCTTCATCTCTGAGCCACACCGGGGACAGAGCATGGGGCTCCCGCTGTCCGCTCCGCGGCCACCCTCTCGGCGCGCAAGCGCGCCTGCCACCGTGCCTTGCACCGTGAGGAGTACAACCCGTAGTAGTGGATGAGCCGCACGCCCCAGGGGAGTATGAACTGGGTGAGGTGCGCGATGAGATCGGGGGCGCTCCACAGGCTGGTGTTCTATTTGAAGTACGGATTGGACTGATGCTCACACTGCACCTCCTCTGCCGGAGTGGTGCAAAAGAGAGCGATCTGATTGTCCAACACCTTGATGCGTAAGCCTTTGCGTCGACCTTGGTTGATGTAGAGCGCTTCGAGCTCCCCGCGCTTTGCACGCTGCATCACCGTCTGACGCGAGATGCCCAGAACGTGCATGGCTTGCCACATGGTCAAGTATCCTTCCGGAGCTTCCTGGAGGAAACGGGCCCAAAGCTCCTCGGTGATCCGGATGCGCCAGGGAGCGCACGGCGTCAGGTGTTCTCCCACGATGATGCCGTCGTTGAGGTACCGATGCAGGGTGCTTGCCGAAACGCCGAGCCGCTTGGCGGCATCCTTGACCGTGAGCACCTCGCCATCGGCGGGTCGCGTCCCGGAGAACATCGATGAGCGTAGCCAGAGCCCGAAGGCCGCCGATTTGCCCGAGAGCTTCGGCTGCAGCCTGGCATGCCGTCTGATCGTGCCAGAGCGGCATCGATGGGTATCTTCGACTCTTCATGGCTGAGGCTCTCAACAAGGCTGGTCATATTCCAGTGAGATTCCAACGCCGCAATATCTGGCCGGCCAGTGAATCGAATGGGATGCTCTTCGAATTCGAGCCAAGCATAGCACAAGTCATGGGTACAGCGGGAGCCTGCGGCGAATGCTGTCCTGGGAGACGTTGCAAGGCATCGGAACTGCGCGGCTGCCAGGCTGCCGGAGGCCGACGCTTCGCCGCTCGGAGTATGCTTCCATGAGCGCTTCAGCTTATGCGGCGGTATGTTCGAGAAGTTTCCAAGCCTTTACTCAGCAAATAGAAGTGTGGAATCTGTTCACCGCCGGTGAAGCTGTCGATGGCCCTTGAATGGTGAGGTATCTCGCCTTAGAATTGATCTCTCTCCCAGGAGGTAGATATGCCATTCGGATTGCAGCCGATTCACCTCGCGGTGATCGTTCTTGTGGCGCTCGTCATATTCGGGCCGAAGCGGCTCCCTCAACTCGGGCGGTGGATAGGTCGGACCTTCACGGAGTTTCGCAAAGGTGCGCATGAAATGACCGAGGGATTCAAAGAAGAGACAACCAAATCCGCGTCAGAGGGCACGCCCACTGCGAAGTCGGAGACTGCATCCCCCGGCACGTCTACTCCATATCCCGAGACGGCCATCGGCTCCTACTGTACGAAATGCGGGGCTTCGAATCCGCTGGATGCCCGTTTCTGCAACAAGTGCGGTGCGCAGCTCCCCGTCTGACGCCTGGACAGCCTGAGGATCGAGCCTGATGGCCGGCAGTGACATGAGCTTCGTCAATCATCTTGAGGAGCTGCGCCGGCGCATCATAATCTCTGCCCTGGCGATCCTCATCACGACTGCGGTCTCATTTTTTGCTTCCGATTTCGTATTGAAGCTTCTCCTGCTGCCATCCGGAGGGCTGCAGCTCAGAGCATTCAGCCTTTTGGACGGTTTCATGATCAAGCTGCGACTGGCGCTGTATGCCGGCATCGTCATTGCCTTCCCTGTCTGGGCTTTCCAGATCCTCCGCTTCGTCAGCCCGGGTCTGATGGCTGATGAGAAGCGAGGTCTCTATCCGCTTCTCTTCTCGGCGCTGCTGCTTTTCGCGGCAGGCACGGCATTCGGGTACTACCTCCTATGGGGGATGATCCGTGTTCTGGTGCAGCTCTTCCCCGCTCAGGTGGAATATCTCCCATCTGCGGTGGATTACATTTCGTTCGTCGTCTTCTTCCTGCTGGCCTGTGGCGTCGCATTCCAGCTGCCTTGCATGCTGATAGTCCTGGTTCGCTTTCACATCCTCAAGTCCGCCTTGCTGAGGAAGCAGCGGCGCATCGCGTACTTCGTGCTTTTCGCTTTTGCCGAGATAATCACGCCCGTGAGCGACCCGATTGTGGCCCCGCTGACCGTCATGCTGCCGCTGGTGCTCCTCTATGAGATAAGCATCCTCGTCGCGCGGCGCATCGAGGCGCGGCGGCCGGACCCCGCCCTGGAATCCCATTGAGCCTTTCTTGAAACGGTGATCGCCACCTGTTCAGCGGGGCAGGCAGCCTGACAGATCCCGCACCCGATGCAGCGCTCGGTCACCACCGAGGGGTATCTGAGCATGAATGGACCGGAAGAGCGCATCATCCGCTCCTCCTTGGCGAACACGAGAGCCTTTTCCGGGGTTGGGCACACCTCCTGGCAGACCGAACACGGTTTCTTGTCCCGGTAGACCACGCATTTCTTCTGCTCGATGAATGCGAGCCCGATCGGCGTGAGCTGTTTTTGGGCCAGTGTCTGGAGGGGTATGGCCTGGTTTGGGCATACGAGCTGGCAAGCCTGGCAACGGTAATCGCAGCCGTTCTTATCGAAATGCAGATGCGGGGCAAACAGGCTCGCAAATCCCGCTTCCAGGCCCGTTGCCTCGATTATCCCATTCGGGCAGGACTGCACGCAGTGCAAGCAGCGAATGCAGCGACGGAGGAAAGAGGCTTCGTCAACTACCCCTGGCGGCCTGAAAAGTGTCGTCTCGCTGACGGTTGAGCCGGGCGAGAACAGGAGACGATCGAGTTTCGCCGCGCCGGGTTTTGAGAGTACGCCGATGCTGGCCACCACGCCCCCAATCATCGCACCGCCCAAAAGACCCGCGCCGCGCACGAGAAACTCCCTGCGGGACGGATCGAAGGAGCCGTGAGCCCGGCGGGAAGCGCGCAATGTACTCTTTCCTGCCCTGGCGACGGGACCGTACTGAAACCCTTCCACCGGACAAGATCGCTCGAATTGGAAGCAGAGGATGCACTGATGGGCCAGGGTCTCCCGAGTCCTGAAATCGGCCGCCTGCATCGGGCAGCGCTCGCACGCCCCGCATCGGGAGCACCTCTCTATCCCGAGCCGGAGGAACGATACTCGCGAGAGAACGCCGTAGAGGGCGCCGAGGGGGCAGATGTACACGCACCACAGCCTTTGGCCAAAGAACGACGAAAGAAAGACCAGCCCGAGGAAAACGAGGCCGAGGACCGAGCGGGAGAGTATCCGAACGATCCAGACGTTCGGGTGAAAAAATGGGAGCAGGCTGGTCGTGGTGAATACGGAAACGACCACCGCCCCAAGCACGACGAGCGCGGGAGGGAAGCGGACCAGAAAGGACTTCGGTGAGGCGTGTATTGCCGCGGGGTTGGCTTTCCTCGGAAAGGAGAAGATGAAATCGGAGAGCTCCATGAGGGTTCCCATGGGGCAAACCCAGCCGCAAAAGAACCGTCCAAGCACAAGCGTCAGCGCGATCAATCCGGCGATCGAAGCGATCAAGAATAGATCGGATCGAGGGTTGGTGAGGAAGATCAGGGGATCGAAACGGAGGAATGGATTCTGGACAACCGAGAAAGGATCAAGAGAGCGTATGAATGTGTATACGACTGCAGCGAGAAAAACGGCTTGTGAGATCACTCGCAACTGCTTCAGCAATACCAGGATGCGTTTTCTCATTGGATACCGCCGCCCTACACGCTGCTCCTCTGCACAGAGTAGCCGGAGGCCTTCCCGAGGCCAGCTTTCGCGCCTTCCATGATATAGGGAAGGTCTTCCGGGCTGCGGCCGAAGAGCCGAGCGGCCTCGACATCTGCCGATACGACATTGGAGGCGCAAATGAAGGTGTCAAGTCTTTTCAGGTAGCTCATGCTGCCCCCCGTCGGGCCGTTTCGCAGCATGATGGAGCTCGCGTCGATGAGGACGAGCTTGGACCTCACCGCTCGGTTGATGTCTGCAATCGCATCATCAAGCTGCCAGTGCCACTTTCCGCGCTGGTCTCCGGTGATCCCCATCAGGTTCTTCATGGCGAGTGTCAATCCCGCTTCGCCGTGGTTCTTCGCAATGGGGACGTTGATGAAAACATCCGATTCCAGGACGTACCTGTTCACAAGGGTTTCTTTCAGGTAGCGAGCATCAGGCATCGATATTCGCTTGTACATGGTGTCGGTGATCTCGTCAACATGAAACACCTTCGCTCCCGCCTCCTCTGCTGCCTTTTGAATCCCAGAGGTCACATATGTCAGCCTCGAGTTGGCCACGGAACGGTCGAAGACGTACACCTTGGAGGCCAAGGCCTGAAAGCAGAGGTGAACGATAGCTCTGACGACAAGGGGGTCCGTAGTTGCTTTCAGCTCAGGGGGTGAGTTCCACCCGATGTTTGGCTTGACAACTACCGTGTCCCCCGGCTTGACGAATGCCGTGATGCCTCCCACGAGCTCTATCGCCTTTGTGACTGCTTTCTCATAATCGGCCCCCACCGCGATCCCCACATCAGGACGGGCAACAAGGCTCGCGGGGAAGGTTCGCCGGGCGGCGAGGTACAATGAAGAAGCGATCGCGGCCCTCAGGAACTCTCGGCGTGTCACGGCGCAATGATAGTGGCAGCCGGCGCACAGTGCAATACCGAGCCGCCGATCGGCGCTTCCTTGTCTCTCTCCTCCGCGCGAGAAAAGATCGCCTCGCAACCTGGCCACGCCCTGCCGGCTTGAGGCATCCCCGATGTTCATGTCCGGCCCGCTCCCCAACTACGCCGAAAGGTTCGTCCCAATGGGCTATCGGGGAATATCTGGTACTAGATTCTCCCGCTTGCATGGAAGATGCATCTGAACTAATATCCGGCGCCGGCGCAAAGGGTTTTTCCCGTACCGCAATTTCCGGGCGCCCATGGAAACAAGCGAGAATATACGGAGTTGTTTCGATGCTCCTTTTTTGGGGGAGGAGAACGATCAATGCAGGAAAACAACCGCACGGACAAGACATGGACAAGGAGGGAGTTTCTCGTCGGATTGGGCGGCATAGCCGGTCTGACCGTGACCGGAGTTTTCTTCGGCTCCCTCGCGCGCGGCAAGAGCATCGGAACCGCGCGCGCGTCAAACCCCACCTGTCCTGTCCTGCATGAGACGCTGGAGGTGAGACATACCTCGGACGGAGCGGGAATCTGGGAGCGGGGCGTCGGCGGCCGGATCCTCTGCGCGGTGAACACGATCGGCCGGAATGTTCTGGAGGAAATGAACGGCCGCAATCCCCTGCAGGCCATTGCGGGAAACGTGGCCACGAAATTAGGGCTCGATCTCGGAGACCGGGAGCCCTTCACGGGCGGGATTGCCTCCTTCATCATTGAACTCGGCAAGATGGGTCTGCTGCAAGATCCGTTCTATGTGCGGATGATGGCGACCGAAGTACGGACATGAGTGACAGTCGCAACGATCGAGGTGAGGAGCTGTTCCTGATACCAACGGGAGGCGACTACTATGTCTACGCGCCTCTTCGACGGGGCGTGGCGCTGCTGAATGGAGCCGCCGCCCGCACGGTGGCGAAATACCTCCATGAAGATCCGCTCGACCTGGATCCCCGCGAACAATCGGTCATTGATGAATTGAAGGAGGGCGGGCTGTTGGGCGGGCAGACGCCAAAGCTTCCCGTTGTCCCTGCGGACTACGAGTTCAAGCCCTACGAGGTGACCCTGTTCCCCACGACCCGCTGCAACCTGCGCTGCATCTACTGCTATGCGGATGCGGGATCCGGCGGCGTCCGTGAGCTTTCCTGGGACGCCGCAAAAGCCGCGATCGATCTGGTCGTCCGCAACGCAGGCCATTGCGGACGCGACAATTTCATCGTTGGTTTCCATGGAGGCGGAGAGCCGACCCTTGCATGGGATTTCATGCGGCGCTGCGTCGAATACGCCCATGAGCAGGCCGCCCTCCACGGCCTGACAGCCAAAGCTCATAGCGCGAGCAACGGAATACTCACCGTCGCGCAGCGCGAGTACATCATGTCCCATTTCTCTGGCCTGAACGTCTCTCTGGATGGTCCGCGCGACATACAGGACCGCAACAGGCCCCGCGCAGACGGCACAGGCTCGTTCGATGCGGTCATTGAAACCCTGCGCCATTTCAGTGACAACGGGTTCTCTTTCGGCATCCGGGCCACCGTGACCGCGCAGAGCGTGCTGCGGCTGGACGAGATCTGCCGGTTTGTCTTCCGCGAGCTCCCCGGCTTGAAGCAGCTGCACATCGAGCCCGTCTGGTACTGCGGCCGCTGCCGCACGAGCGGGGAACGCCCTCCTGATCCCCTCCAGTTCGCAACCGCTTTCATACGAGCCAGGGAAGAGGCACGGAAACAGGGGAAAAGCGTGGTATATTCCGGCGCGAGGCTCGAGATGCTGACGAACAAGTTTTGCGCCGCGCCGGGGGACGGCTTCTCCGTCATGCCGGATGGGCGCGTGTCGTCGTGCTTCGAGGTGTGCGATTCAGACGATCCTCGGTCACGCGTATTCCATTACGGCCGCTATGATCAGGCCGCGGGCGGATACCTGTTCGACAGGGAACGCCTCGATGGCTTGCGTCGTCTGTCCGTGGACAATATTTCCTTTTGCCGAGATTGTTTTTGCAGATGGCATTGCGCGGGAGACTGCGTTGCGAAGGCATTACGGGGAGAAGGCCCGGACGGACATCACGGCAGCGAAAGGTGCCTGATCAACAGGGAGATCACCCTGGCGCAGTTGAAGGAGCTGATCGCGGAATCTGAAAACGAGCAATCGTATAAAAAAGAGGGATAGCGAGATGGCAGACCGTCCGAATGATCGAGTTCAGTCGACCCCGGCGCTGCCGGATGAGCTCACCCCGAAGATCTACCTGGTG
>PMZS01000338.1 GCA_003170115.1 Spirochaetaceae bacterium | reverse complement strand
CTCGTTCAGCGCCTGCGGGGTCGCCTTGGAGCGGAAGAACTCCGACAGCTCGTCGATCAGGAGGAAAAGGCCGTCGAACCCCGCCTCCTTCACCCGATCGAGGAGACGCGTGAAAGCCTCCAGCCGCTCCCCTCCACCGGGACTCTCGTCGACGCCCTGCGGCGCAAGCCTCGCGTTGACCGCGTCGATGACGATGGGCTCCAGCGCCGTGGCGGCCCGGAAGTTCACCAGGGAGATGTCCACGGGCAGGAACCGTTTTCCGCTCTCGTCCAGGCGCTTCAGCCCCGCATGCCTCTGGTCCAGCGGATCGCGCGCCGCCCCGCCGGCCAGCCACGCGTACAGCGCCGCGAGGAAGTGGGATTTGCCTGAACCGAAATCGCCCTGCAGGAAATAGCCCTGGCCGCGGCCGCTTGAAAGGGATTCGGCGAGCACGGAGAAATGCGCCGCGGCTTCCGGGGTGAACACGAAGCTCGCCGCGATCTCCTCGGCGCTCGAGCGGCCCTCCTCCAGGCGGATCACCGTCCGCACGGGGGGAACGTCGATGAGGTCGCCGATCTTCAAGGACATTCCACTCGCGCTCACGACGGATTCTCCAGCTTCCGCCGCAGGGCCCTTATGCGGCCGTACAGGCCTTTCGCCTCAGGGTGCGTGCCCAGGAGGGTGGTGTAAAAGTTGATCGCCCGTTCAATCTCGCCCATCCGCGTGCATGCCGCCCCGTAGCTTGCATGCAGGTACATGTCCGCGGGCTCGGCGCGCAGCAACTCCTCCAGCAGCGGCAGCGCTTCGCTCTCCCTGCCGGATTTCGCCAGGAGAAACGCCTGCCTTTTCTGGACACGCAGGCCTGCGCCCTGGGCTTCGAGCTTTTCGTACTCCTTCAGGGCCGCCTCGGGCCGTCCAGCCTTTCGGCACAGTGAGGCGTAGATCTCCCGGTACACGGGCGGGAGCGAGGGGATGCGCAGGGCGCGCTCCATCCGCTCGATCACGGAAGCCGGACCATCCCGCTCGACTTCAAGATCGGCAAGCGCCCAGAGCGCCGGCGGATGATTGGGGACGCGCTCCAGCCACCGTGTGCACTCGGCGATCGCCTCCTCGCGCCTGCCCAGCCCGGCGAGAGCTTTCACCTTCCAGGGAGCGCTCTCATCCTCCGGCAGCGCCCATTCGGCGAGCAGCGAAATCATCTCCTCCCAGCGCGAAAGCCGGGACAGGCATTCGAGCGCCCCCTTCCGAGCCCGCGGAGCGGCTTTGCCGAACGTGAGAGCCTCGCGGTTCCGCGCGAGGGAATCCTCCACCTTGCCGAGCGCCAGCAGGGAGTCAGCCGAAACCATTATTGCATAGGGGTTCGAGGGATCCGTCGCGAGGGCCTGATTGGCGGCAGACAGGGCACGCTCGGCCTCTCCCGCCCTGAGCAGGGCCACGGCCTGCTGGGTCAGCCAGAAGGGGTCCGGGGAAGAGCCTTTCTGACATTCCTTTTCCGCCAGGCCTGCCGCGTCCCTGTATCGCTTCTGCTTCAGGAGTTGCTGGAACTCGTCGAACGCCTCGCTCATGCACCCGTAGAGTAGCCCGTTTTATGAGCGCGTGGCGAGCCGGGCCAGGACATCCGCCAGCGAATCCAGCGCGGCTGCATCGGCGAACTTCACGCTCATCCGCCACCCGCCGTCCTCGGTCCGCTCCATGCACTCGGAGAGAAGCCCCTTCATCCGATCATGCATCTGGCTGCCAGCGGAAGCGCCGGGCGGGCTGCCTTGCGCCGATGCTGCGCCGCCCGCCTCTCCCAGCAGCTCTCCGATAAACCGGAACGCGGCGCCCAGCATCTCTCCTCCCGCGCGCGCAACAGTCTCCCTGCGCGCTTTCGCTTCCGCGTGAACCCGGGCCGCCGTGATCTCATCGACTGGCGCTGCAGGCTTCTCGCCGATGAGGACCTCCAGCCTGCGCTTCAGCTCGTCGATGCTCCCTGTCAGCGAGACTTCCTTCACGGTGGAGTCCGGGTCCAGGGCCGCGAGGGCGAGGGTCTGCTTTGCCGAGAGAGTGGAGAGCATGCCTTCCTCGATCGTTCCTTCGGTCACTAGGATGTACACGTGCACCGGCCGCTTCTGGCCCATCCTGTGCGCGCGGGCGATCCTCTGCTCGAGCACCGCGGGGTTCCATGGCAGGTCGACGTTGACCACCGTGTCGGCGGCCTGCAGGTTCAGTCCCGTGGCCCCCGCGTTGGTCGTCATGAAAAGCGTGCACCCAGGATCGCGCTGGAATCGATTGACCAGTGCCTGCCTCTTGGCCTGCGGCACCGAGCCGTCCAGCCTGACAAACCCGATATCGTGCTTCTCGACGAGCGGCTCGATGAGGTCGAGCATCGTGGTCCATTCGGAGAAGAGGATGATCTTCCTGCCCTGCTCCGCGCAGAGCTTCTCCAGCAGGGAGTCGAGCTCCGCGAGCTTCGTCGAGTGCCCCGGCGGCTCCTTGTCCACAAGGAAGGTGCTGTCCGCGGCCATGCGGCACATGAGGAGCGCCTTCTGCAGCCTGAGCAGGTCCATCTCGCTGATGTACCGCTTGGCGAGGATCGCACTCACCGTCCTCTTGTGGCCGTCGTGGATTTCGGCCTGCTGCGCCGTCGGGGTGATGCGCAGGATCTCGGTGCTGCGCGGCGGCAGCTGCCGCAGCACCATGGCGCGGGTCCTGCGCAGGAGGATGGGGCCCAGGTCACGGCGCAGCTGGTCGAGGTTCTTGTAGCCCAGCACCCGGCCCTTCTCATCGACAACCCGGTGACGGTGGAAGAAGCGGAACGCGGGCCCCAGCTGCCGCGCATTGATGAATTGGACCACCGAGTACAATTCATCCAGTCTGTTCTCAAGAGGGGTGCCCGAGAGCACGAGGGCGAAGGGCGAGGCGAGGCTTTTGATGACGCGCGAGGTCTTGGCCTGCCAGTTCTTGATCCTCTGTCCCTCGTCCAGGATGATGAGGTCCCAGCGCGCCCGCTCCACGGAGGGGAGGTCCCGGAGCACCTGCTCGTAGTTGCATACCGTGTAGAACGCGTTGCCCTGGTACATCTCTGCACGCTCGCGCGCCCCGCCCGCCACCAGCCGGGCCGTCCTGCCGGAAGCCCTCTGGATTTCCACGGCCCACTGCGACTTCACCGACGCGGGGCAGACCACGAGCACGCGGGAGATTCCCACCTCCCGGGCAAGGAGCTCGGCGGCGCCGATACCCTGCATGGTCTTGCCCAGGCCCATATCGTCCGCGAGAATCGCCCTGCCTGCGCCCGCGGCGAATGCGATGCCGTCCATCTGGTAGGGAAGGAGCTCTACGTGCAGAAGCGACTTTCGCAGGGGATGCGCGGCGGGGTCGCGGCGGATCTTCCCCACCAGGGTGTCCAGCCGCTTTTTCAAGAGGAGCCCGTTCACCATCTCCTCGGCGTCGGGGTAGATGTGGACGGGATGACCGAGGCGTTCGAGCTGCTGGATCCTCGAGAGCAGGAGAGCCATGTCCGTCACGGCCGCATCTGCAAGCGGCGCGGCGACCGCTCGCGCCCGCACCTCCAGCTTCTCTGGAAGCGCCAGCCGCAGCTCGGCGGTATCGCCGTAGCGGACGTGCAGGCTGATGCGTGTGCGCCGGTAGCTCTTCTCCCGTTCGCTCCTGGGGAAGCGCCGTTTCACCGCACCCAGGGCGAAGATGAGATGCTTGCACGTGCCGAGGGTGTTCGTCCTGAAATCGGGGCATGAGCAGTACGACTCCCCCCTCTCCCATCCCCTGAGCGCGACCCTGTACGTTTTTCCTGACACGGAGCTGGTGACCCCGTAGTCGCTCCAGAGCCCCTTGCCGTTCAGCGGGGAGAGGGACATTTTCTCTTTCCGCGACCTTTCGCCGCGGTCCGCAAGGGCCCGTTCGACGAGCTGCTCTTCAGTGAGTGTTTCCAGGGGCACATCATCGTGTGGAGGGGCCGAGAGTCCCAGGGCGAGCTTCTCTTCGAGAACAAGGGAGAACGCTGCCCCGACATGCTCGCAGAAGGCTGTGCAGGTCGTGCAGGATGTCTCGATTCGCCCGGAGCGCTCCTCCGACAATCGAAGGGTCACAGTGCTCTTCCCCAGGTCGAGGGTCAAACGCCAGTCGTCCAGCGTGACCTGCGAATCCAGGTCTATTTCAAAGAGACCTCCTTCGCGGAGGAGCTTGTCGCAGGAAGGGCCCAGGAGCTTCTTGACATCCGCGTATGTCAGGTGCGAGAGCACGTCGCGGAGTTTCCGGCGTGTGAGAACGCGTGCGGATCGAGTTTGCATGACGGGATTCTACGCGAGGTGCCAGGCGGTATCAACGGGGAGTCCTGGGTGCGGTGCGGCGCGGCCACCCGCGGGGGCCGCCAACCCCTCGCGGCGGGAGACGTGACGTGTCACGGCGCTTCACCTCGCCGAGGTGGAATAGTCGGGATTGCACCGGATGTTCCCGCGCGGATCGTATTCCACGCCCAGCTCCTCGATGATCTTGCCGTGCGTCACGTGCACGAATCCCATGGCGAGGAGAACGAGATCGACCAGTCGCGCGCGCAGCCCTCCTCCTGCGAGCTGGAGGTGCGCAGGATGTTCGGCCACGCGGGCCAGCTGATTCGCGAGACCCCTGGCTCGCTCGATATGTACCTCTCACAGTCAGGCTCCCCAGAGGAAGGTCGAAGGATGGGAGAAAGATCTGGGCGTGCCCCGCCCGAGGGAACTCCTCGGAGCGCGAGACGCAACCTCCGCGATCGCCCTCGGGCGGGTCGCGTGCTTCGCTTCAAGTCCTTGGCGAACGGCCCACAATGCAGCGGGTGCTGTTGGTATCCGCTTTTGCCTCGCCCGCGCGCGGCGCCTGCGGGCTTTCCTCTGCGCCCGCTCACGCATTCCGTTACGGCGACTGCCCCGAACCTTCAAATTCTTCTTTTTCTTGCATGACCGGGCCGCCTGCACTTCCCGTTTTGACTACCGACAAATATCCGCCAATGTCCACGGGTGCTCTCTTGCATGCAGGAAGGCCCTAAGAAACCGCCGACGTAGACTCATCTTCGTACCGGTCAGTCAGACGCGGCAAGTCGATTGACATGCCGGGGCCCTGCGACTACGCTCGAATCGAAAATGAGGCAAGCGAGGACCGAGCTGGCAAACGACCCTGTTCTCCTCTCGATGCTGGAGCGGATCAGGAGCACCCTCGATCCCGAGCGCGTCTACCTGTTCGGTTCGAGAGCAAGGGGTCAGGCAACTCCGGACAGCGATTACGATTTTCTCGTCGTCGTGCCGCATTCGGAAAAGCCCCGCTACCGGCGGGACCAGGAGGCGTACCTGGCGCTTTGCGGAAGCGGTGCCGCAAAGGACGTCATTGTGCTCACACGCGCGGAGTTCGAGTCGTCGCGTCGAGCCGCCTCGTCGTTGACCTCGGCGGTTCTTAGCGAGGGGATCCTTCTGCATGAATCCGGAAACGCGAGCTGAAGCTGCCGCGTGGCTCGCCAAGGCGCATATTGATCTGCGCGCAAGCCCGTGCTGATCTGAACGCGTATCCGCCAATCACCAGCGACGCCCTGTTTCACTGCCAGCAGGCGGTCGAGAAAGCGTTGAAGGGGTTCCTTGCCGCCCAAGAAAAACCGCTTCAGAAGACCCATGATCTGGAAACGCTCGGGCAGCTTGTGCTGGCCATTGCGCCCTCCGTTGGTGATGTCGTTTCAGGCGCCTATTCTCTCTCCATCTACGCGAGCGAGTTCCGGTATCCCGGCGAATCGCCGGAACCTGATCTGGCGACAGCAGAGGCGGGCATAGAGATTGCCTCGCGTGCCGTTGGCCGCGATTACGTCCTTAATGGAGAGGAACGGTTGACTCCCGTCGCGACGCCGCATTCCTGATAGGGGTGAATCGCTCTCGGTCCCTCATGCCCCTTCGGGGCGACCCGATCCGGTTCACCCTGTGGGGCGGTTCTCCAAGGCTCACCTGCCGGAGAAAACGCGCCCAGGGCAATCCTCAGAGCTCGGTTTCCTTGATTGAGAGCGTTTAAGGGGTGGCGTCCCCAGGGGAGCGATTTTCGGCACCCATGAGTTCGCGCCGGTAGGACCTGCCCTGGTCGTAATGATCTTGGTCGCCGAGGAGACCAAGCGATCGAGAATCGCTCCGCCAACCACGGTGACGGGGAAGATGGCGCACCAGTCTTCGGGAGGGCGATTGGAAGTGAGGATGGTGGAAGCCCACACAAGCCTTTCCTCGGCCAACACGTAGAGTAACTCGGCTTCCCGCTGGTCTGAGCAGATCGACGGCCACAGTCCGCCGCAAGATGCGCTCGGCTCGCTCAGAGCTTGTACGCAGCAAGCCACGCGCTCTATTGGGAGTTCTTTTTTCATGTGGAAGACCAGCTGGCGTTGTCGCTGGATTCGATGCCCCCCGGCACATACCGGCAACGGGGCACGAGCTCGCTGCAGAGGCTGTTCCGCACCCGCTTCCCGGAGCTCTGCGCAGGATACGAGCACACGTACGCCTCCCGGCTGGGAAAGTTCCGCCTGCCTCGGATCAGCTCGGCCGTAGAGCGGTTCCTGTACTGCGGGGACTACACCAAGGGCGTCGCGAGGATTCAGTGTACCAATCCTGACTGTAAGGCCGACTACTTCCGTCCCTTCAGCTGCAAGGTCTTCTACCCCTTGGGCGGGCCACTGCACCGCCTGTGCCCCTCCTGCTCGCAGAAACGCACTTTGCTTTTCGGCGAGTACATGAACGAGCGGTTGCTGCTTCTGCTGCCCCACCGCCAGATGGTATTCACCTTCCCCAAGGTGCTCCGCGTTTTTTTCCGCCACGACAGGATGCTCTATGGGGAGATCAGCAAGCTGGTCTACCGCATGATCCGGAGTTTCTACAACGAGGCGGCCGGCAGCAGAATCCAGAGCGCAGCCGTGATCGCCTACGCCTCGGCGGGAGACTTCGCCCGGTTCAATCCCCATCTCCACGCTATCTTCCTGGAAGGCGGATTCGACCGGGAGGGACAGTTCGTCCATGTGCCCTCCCTCGATCTAACGAAGCTCAGTCAGTACTTCCGCTCCAGCATGGTGGCTTTCTTTCTGAGGCGCTCCCTCTTCAACGAACGTCTGGCCAGGAACATGCTGGGCTGGACACACAGCGGCTTCAGCGTGGACCTTTCGGTCAAGATACCTGCCACCTCCTCCAAGGCGCGCGAGGCCCTCGCGCAATACATTGCGCGTCCGCCCGTGTTGCTGAAGAAGATGCTCGTCGAGGAGCACGCGGGGAGCGTTCTGTACCAGTCAGAATATAAGGAATACCCGACACACTACCC
>PMZS01000398.1 GCA_003170115.1 Spirochaetaceae bacterium | reverse complement strand
TGGGAATCTGCAACGGGTTCCAGGTCCTGGTGAAGATGGGCGTCCTGCCGAACCTCTCGGGCACGACGGGCCAGGAGGTGTCTCTCATCCACAACGATTCGGGGAAGTACGAGGACCGCTGGGTCAGGGTCAGCTTCGAGCAGGGCTCGCGCTGCGTGTGGACCCGCGGGCTCCGCCAGATGGATCTGCCCGTTCGCCACGGCGAAGGAAGGTTCGTCACCCGGTCTCCCGGGCTTCTCGATGAGCTTTCTGCCCGCGGGATGATCGCCCTCCGCTATGCATCGACCTCGGGGAGGGGGCCGGAATATCCGGAGGACCCGAACGGCTCGGAAGGGCATGTCGCCGGGATCTGCGATTCCACGGGCAGGGTGTTCGGGCTCATGCCGCATCCTGAAGCCTTCATCCATGCGGAGAATCACCCTGACTGGACCGCCCGCTCTCTCACGGAGGGGGAGGGTCTGCGGATATTTGCCAACGGGATCAGCGCCGCGTCGCAGATACAGCCTTGAATGCGCCGCTGGCGCGTCGCTGCCTTGAATGCGCCGCTGGCGCGTCGCTGCCTTGAATGCGCCGCTGGCGCGTCGTCTCCGCCTTGACATCACGGGGGGCCCTCCCTATTATACTCCGTGTTCGCGGGGGGCGTAGCTCAGTTGGCTAGAGCGCTTGAATGGCATTCAAGAGGTCGTGGGTTCAATTCCCGTCGCCTCCAGTAAAACCTGATGGACAACGGAAAAGAAGCACCAGCTCAGAACGGACTCGATCCTGACATCGCCGAGCTTCTCGACATAGAAGAGGCGGAGCCCGTTTCCGAGCCCGCGCCGTCCGGTGAGCCCGATTTCCACACCCTTTTTTCGGACGAAAAGCCCCGGCCCAGGCAGATCGAAGAGATCGACACGACCAAGGCTCGTTTTCCCACGATCATCAAGATCCAGGAGGACCCCAAGCCCTTCTTCCAGGACAAGGACTTCTACAAGAAGGTTCTCACCGGGGAAGGCGAAGAGGGCACGCGTGTTCACGACCTCCTGGGCAAGTACATGAAAGCCGAGGACCCCGAGGAGAAATCGAAATACCGGGCCCAGCTCATTTCAGCCTTCTGGGAGCTGGGCTCCAGGGTCGCCTACCGGGCCGGCCGGGAGCTCATCATGCCGAAGCGGCTCCTTCTGCGCTTCGGCATCCTCTCCCCCGGCTTTCTCTCCGCCGAGCTCCAGGATCTGATATCCCGGATCGTCTACGAGAACACGACGGGCGAACCGGTCTACTACGCTGACGAATGGCTGGAGCGCATTTCCAAGGGACTGGTCCGGCCTTCCACGACCGACGAGGTGAAGACGAAGAACAAGGACACCGGACAGAAGATCCTGGACGCCGTGGAGAAAAAAAAGGGCCAGCGGGACAGCGAGGTCACCATCCTGAAGGCCAAGATCTCCCAGATGGAAGAGCGTGAAGCCCAGCTGAAAGGGCAGGTGGACATCCTGATCCGGCACGAGAGGAACGAGGACTACGGCGGCCTGAAGGCCTGCTTCAACGCGAGCCAGAAGTCGGCCCTCTTTCAAGTGCAGGAGCAGCTCCGCCAGCTCTCCGCCCTGGACGGACAGATCGCCTCCTCGTACGCCACCCTCGGTTCTCTTGACAAGGAGCTGGAATCGCTGGGAAGGAAGTCGGAGGGCATCGGCGCCGACAGCATGGTCGATCAGAAGTCGGTGGTCGGGGAGTACATGAGCCTGCGCCAGATGGCGAAGCTGTGCTGCGGCCGGCAGGGCAACCACTTCCCGATCTTTCTCTCCCAGTTTGTGAGACCAATAATCCGGGAGATAGGCACGAGGGAAAACGTGATCCGCGAGATGGCGCAGGTGGAAGCCCTGGATCCCGGGCTTTTCAACCGCGTGTACAAGTCCCAGACCACCCGCATCGTCCCGAATATCATTCTCCTGGCCAGCTACGGGGATTCCGGGACCTGCTGGGAGCCATTCGAGAAGTTCAACCGGGCGACCAGCCGGGGCCGTGTGGCCATCCCCATGTTCCCCAAAAGCCTTCCGGTGGCCGTCATGACCGCGATGGCTGATCTGCGCTGGCAGGTCGCCAAGGAAAAGGCACAGTACTACTGGATGGAAGAGGGGATCACCGGGAAGTACTACCAGTGGTTCACCGAGCACAAGCTGCGCGGCGACGTGCGGGAGTACTTCATCCGGGACTACGCCCTCTGGATCAACAAGGAAAGCCAGGGGATGCAGAAGCTGGACAAGGACGTGCGCGGCATCTTCTGGCGCATGATGCCCTTTCCACAGCACATCAAGGACAGCCTTCGAAACCGCGGTTTCCTGTACAACGACCTGTACAAGAAAGACCAGAACATCGCGAAGTCCGACGGCTACTAGAGATACTTCACGACATCCGTGAGAGCTTTGCGCTGTTTCTGCCCCTTCTTTGAGAATCCCGGCCGGGGGTAGCCCAGCGGCGTGATCACGTAGACCCTGTCTTCCGATGAGAGGCTGAGGGCCGATCGAAGAACCGACAGCTCGAAGTTCGCGATCCAGCAGGTTGCCACGCCTTCGTTTTCCGCCGCCAGGACCATGTGGTCCATCGCAATGGTGAGGTCGGTTTCGATGGAGTTCCAACCGTCCTGCCGGGCCCAGGCCTCACCGGTGCGGCCGGCAACGACCAGCACATGCGGCGCGTCCTGGAACCAGGGCTTCTGGTAGCACTTGCGCACCTGAGTGAGCATTTCCCGGGAGGAGATGAGAAGGAAACGCCACGGCTGCCTGTTGGCCGCCGACGGCGCAATGCGACCTGCGTCCAGGATCCTCTCCAGCACGGCCCTGTCCACCGGTTTCGTCGGGTCGTAGCTTCTGATGCTTTCCCGGCCGTTGATAAGCTTTGTGAATTCCATGCTTTCGTCCTGTGCGCCGCTATTTCCTGCGATTTTTGAAAAGCTGGGGGATATGCTTCTCCAGATTGAAACGCACCGTCACCCACTTCATCAGCCGCCCGTACGCGAGGAAGGTGAGCACGATGGAAGCGATGAAACCCACGAAAAGGATGATCATGCTGAATGGCTGCGTGTGCACCAATGCGGCGATGCCGAAGAACAGGAAGACCAGGATGGCCATCATGAGGATGTTGAAAACCGTGGCCAAAAGGAAAAAGAGAACCATCTTTGTGTTCGAGGTCACGGGGCGTCTCCTGCTGGTTTTTTCGCGGGAAGGAGGAACGAGATGAAGAGGAGGATACCGGCCACCACGACCGTCGCGTCCGCGAGGTTGAAAGTCGGCCAGCGCTCCATGCCGAGGATTCCGTAGAAACGGAAATCGAGGAAATCCACCACACCGTCGGGCCTGAAGATCCTGTCCACGTAATTGCCCAGCCCGCCGCCAACCAGCGCCCCGAAGCACCACTTCTGGAACCGCGTCAGCGGGTCTCGGGTGAAGATGTAGTACAGGAAGAGCACCGCGATCACGATCAGCGGGAGGAGCATGAACAGCGGCCGGCGCGTTCCCGCCTGGATGCCGCGGCCGATGCTGAAGGCGATTGCGGGATTCTGCACGTGAATGAGCCGGAAGAAATCGCCGATGACGCTGACCGATTCGCCCTTCGGGATGGCGCGGATCACCACGATCTTGGCGATCTGGTCGACAACGATTATTCCCGCTGAGAGAATAAGCGGGACCAGCCGGGTCCTGATGTCGCGTTTCTTCGTGTTCAGAATCATTCACAACCCCGTGGGGATATCGAGATACGTCGTTCCCAGTCCTGTCTCCCGGGCGAGCCGGCCCGCAAGGGATTGCACACCATGGGATTCAGAATGGTAATGACCAGCAAAGATAGCATGGATGTGCTGCTCAAGGCAATGATGATAGATCTCGTGCGCCGGCTCGCCGGTCACGAATGCATCCAGGCCTTCGGCCGCGGCCTGCGCGGCGCCCCACGGCGCATCGCCCGAGATGATACCGATCGATTTCACCAGGGGCGGTCCGAACGGGAGCGTCCGGACGGGCTCCCCCTGTCGGCCGGCAAGCCGTGAGACGACTTCATCCAGGGGCAGGCCATCCGCGAAAATGCCCTTCCATCCGAGTGCCACTCCTCGATACATGCCGAAGGGCTCCAGATCGACGAGCCCGAGCTGCCGGGCGATTCCCGCGTTGTTGCCGACTTCGGGATGCACGTCCAGGGGCAGGTGCGCCGCATAGAGGGCGAGGTCCTGCTCCACCAGGAAACGAACCCGGTCGTAGTGGTTCCCGGTAATGCGCTGCTGTCCGCCCCAGAGGATACCGTGATGGACGACCAGGAGTTGTGCGCCCCACTCCACGGCGCGGCGAAAGCTTTCCATGGCGGCATCGACGGCGAAAGCCACCTTGCTGACATCCGTGGTCCGGCGGGCGACTTGCAGGCCGTTCAGGCTGGCGTCCAGGGACGCCGTGGCGGCCAGGTCCAGACAGTCGTCCAGCCACCGTTCGATCTCGATGAGGGTCATTCTTTCTCCTTCCGCGCGAGTGTAGCTGCCTGGCCACTTGACTTCGAAACCCCCGTCGGGGCAGACTGATATCATACCGAATTAGTAAAGATTCCGTCAGAAGGAGGGGCCAAAGGTGAACTATTTTCTCACCGATGACCAGAAAATGATCAAGGATCTCGCCGCGCAGATTGCGCGGGAGAAGATCGCTCCCATCGCGGCAGAGCTGGACGAGTCAGGGGAGTTCCCCTGGGATGTCGTGAAGACCCTCGCGCAGTCCGACCTTTTCCGCGTTTTCGTCCCGTCGGAGTACGGCGGGCTGGGCGGCGGAATGTTCGAGATGTGCCTGGTGGTTGAAGAGTTGTCCCGGGCATGCAGCGGCATTGCGCTTGCCTACGCGGCATCCGGACTCGGAACGATCCCGATCATCCTCTTCGGAAACGAGGAGCAGAAGAAGAAGTACCTTCCGAGGCTTGCCGCGGGAGAGATCCTGGCGGCATTCGGATTGACCGAATCCGGAGCGGGGAGTGACGCGGCGGCCATCAAGACCACGGCGAAGCCCGACGGTGACTCCTACGTGATCAACGGCACCAAGCAGTGGATCACCAACGGCGGCGAGGCGTCGATCTACACCGTCGTCGCCCTCACTGATCCCGTCCGCGGTGTGCGCGGCTCCTCCACGATCCTCGTCGACAAGGACCACCCGGGCTTCACTTTCGGCAAGAAGGAAAACAAGATGGGCATCCGCGCATCGGCCACGCGAGAGCTCGTGTTCCAGGACTGCCGGGTTCCCAAGACAAACCTCCTCGCCAAGGAAGGAATGGGATTCCTCGTGGCGATGAAGACCCTTGACCAGTCGCGTCCCGGGGTTGCCTCCCAGGCGCTGGGAATTGCACAGGGCGCCCTGGACCAGGCGATCCGCTACTCGCGCGAGCGCCACCAGTTCGGCAAGCCCATCTCCGCCTTCCAGGGAATCCAGTTCATGCTCGCCGACATGGCCACGCAGGTGGAAGCGGCGCGCGCCCTGACCTACGCGGCGGCGCGCAGCATCGATGCGGGAGAAAAAGACGTGTCCCGACTCTCGGCGATGGCCAAGGTGTTTGCTTCCGACACCGCCATGAGGGTGACCACGGACGCGGTCCAGGTGCTGGGCGGGTACGGCTACATGAAGGAATACCCGGTGGAGAAGATGATGCGGGACGCGAAGATCACGCAGATCTACGAGGGCACCAACCAGATCCAGCGGGAAGTCATCGCCCTTGGTCTCATCAAGGAAAGCGTCCGCAACCAGAAATGAGGCTTCCGGCGTGAAGATTTTCGTCTGCATCAAGCAGGTCCCTGACACGACGAATGTCCGGATCAACCCGGAGACGAACACCCTCGTGCGCGAAGGGGTGCAGTCCATCATCAACCCCTTCGACGTGTACGCCATCGAAGAAGGCGTGCGGCTGAAAGAAAAGCACGGGGGAACGGTCACCGTGATCACCATGGGCCCTCCCCAGGCGGCTGAGGCGCTTAGGGAAGCGATAGGCCTGGGCGCGGACAACGCATACCTGGTGTCCGACCGGGCCTTTGCGGGAGCCGACACGCTGGCAACCGCATTTGCACTGGCATGCGCCATCCGGCATCTCGGGGGCGCGGACATCATCCTCATGGGCCGGCAGGCCATTGACGGTGACACCGGCCAGGTCGGCCCGGGTGTGGCGGAGAACCTCGACATCAGCCACGTCACCGACATCAGGAAGATAGAGGAGATCGTCGACGGCCGAATCGTCGTGGAACGGCTGCTGGAGGAAGGCTATGCGCGGATCGCCGCGCGGCTGCCGGTGGTCCTCACGGTCGTGAAGGAGATCAACACGCCGCGGATGCCGTCCCTGAAGGGCAAGCTCGCGGCGAAAAAGGCGGAGATCCCGGTCCTGAAGGCCTCGGACATCGGGGCGGATGTCGAGCGCCTCGGGCTGAACGGGTCTCCGACGCAGGTGATGAAGATCTTCACGCCGCCGAAACCGGGCGGAGGTCGAAAGTTCACGGGCGAGCCCGCCGACACGGTGAGCGCCCTGCTGTCCGAGCTCACCGCGGCCGGCATCACCATCAAGGGGGCGCACTGATGGACCCCATCCGCGTCATCGTGCAGAACTGCGTGGGCTGCAATCTCTGCGTCAAGTCGTGCGCGTACGACGCCATCACGCTCTCGGGCCCCGTGGGCGCCCGGGAGGGCAAACCCACCGCTGTCATCGACCTGGTGAAGTGCACGCTCTGCGGCGCGTGCGTCGAGGCGTGCAAGCGCTACAAGGCAATTGTCATCACGCGCAGCACCTTCAAGGGCCAGGACATCACGAAATACTCGGGCATCTGCGTGCTCGCCGAGCATCGCCGGGGCAAACTCGCCTCCGTGGTGCCCGAGATCATCGGCGCGGCACGGGAGCTGCAGAAGGACCTCTCCGCGCCGGTGAGCGCCATCCTTGTGGGAAACGGCGTGCGGAAATACACCGACGAGCTCCTTTCATACGGGGTGGATGAGGTCTGGATGATCGACCACCCCGACGTCGGAGACTTCGACGAGGACGTGCAGGCGGAGCTCGTGGCGCAGATTCTCATGGAAAAGAAACCCGAGATCTTCCTCGGCGGCGGTACCGTGGTCGGCCGCTCTCTGCTTCCCCGGGTCGCGGCGAAGATCCTCACGGGCCTCACCGCGGACTGCACGGAGCTGTCCATCGACCAGTCGACCATGCTCCTGCGCCAGACGCGCCCCGCCTTTGGCGGCAACATCATGGCCACCATTCTCACGCAGAACCACCGGCCCCAGATGGCCACCGTGCGGCACAAGGTAATGAAGCCCGCTGAGAAGGTTGCCGCTCCCCAGGGCAAGGTCGTGGAGATCACGCACATCCCCGTTCCGAAATCTAAGCTGGAGTTCATCGAGTTCGTGGAAGAGAAGACCGCGACCGTGAACCTGGTGGAAGCGGACGTCATCGTCTCAGGCGGCAGGGGCATCAAGGATCCGAAGAATTTCGCATTGATCGAGAAGCTTGCACTGGCAACGGGCGGCGCGGTAGGCGCCTCCCGCGCCGCGGTGGACGCGGGCTGGATCCCGTACTCGCACCAGGTCGGCCAGACCGGCAAGACGGTGAAGCCCAAGGTGTACATCGCCTGCGGCATCAGCGGGGCCATACAGCACCTGGTAGGCATGCAGGACTCCGAACTGATCATCGCCATTAACCGTGATCGCGAGGCCCCGATCTTTGAGGTGGCAACATTCGGTATTGTCGGCGACCTTTTCAAGATCGTTCCAGCAATTACCGAACAAATCCGGAAGCAAAAGGCTCGGAGAGGGACACCGAGAGTCTGTTAAGCGTAACATCAAGAAAGAAGGACAGTTTTCATGAAACCGAGCCCAATGATCTTTACAGTGGTTTTTGTGGCTGCCGCTCTCCTGTTTGTGTGGAGCTGTTTTAAGCGCTTCAGCCTGGTTACCATCGGTAGGCCGGAAGACCGGTTCAAGAATGTAGCAACCAGGATCCGCGATACCTTTATTTACGCCTTTGCACAGAAGCGGGTCTTGCAAAAACCATTCGGCATCAACCATTTTGCCCTGTTTTGGTCATTCATGGTGCTGCTGCTCGTAAATGTGGAGTTTGTCGTCCATGGAGTATTTCCAGCCATTAGTTTTTCGATACTTCCGAACGCGATTTATCACCCGCTTGTATTTCTCTTTGATCTCGCATCGCTGCTTGCCTTTGCCTGTGTAATTATTGCAGGTATCAGGCGGGTAGTAAGGCCCCCATACCCCGAAGCGATAACACTGGATGCTTATGTGATCCTCGCGACGGTTGCAGTATTGATGATCGCTTTCTTCAACCTGCATGGCATTGAGATCGCGATAGGCAAAGAACCGGCCGCGGCCTTTAGGCCCATCTCTGCTGCCGTTGGCGCCATGCTCTACACCGGTCTCTCAATGGAAAATGCCGGGCTTTACATCACCTTCTGGTGGTGGCTGCATGCCATAGTACTGCTCACCTTCCTGAATTATCTGCCGTACGGCAAGCATATGCACATTCTGTCGTCGATCCCGAGCTGCTACTTCAGACGTTTTGAGAAAGCGAATACACTGCCTACCGAGACCTTTTTTAAAGGTAATACGTTTGGAGTGGAGACACTCGATCAATTCACCTGGAAAGACCTCTTCGATTCCTATGCCTGTACGGAATGCGGCAGATGCCAGATTGCATGCCCCGCAACGAATACCCATAAACCGCTGAACCCCAGGCAGATCATTCATGACCTCAAGATCAATCTTTTGACCAATGGTCCAGTGATCAAGGCTGGAAAGAAACCGACGCTTCCACTTATAGGGAATATCGGTGAGGGAAGCATAACCGAAGACCAGATATGGTCCTGCACCACCTGCGGTGCGTGCATGGAAGTCTGTCCGGTATTTATCGAACAGATGCCAAAAATTCTCAAGCTCAGGCGTTACCTCGTTGAAATGAAAGCCCAGTTTCCCGAGGAGCTTTTAAAGTTCTTTGAGAATATGGAACAGCGAAGCAACCCGTGGGGCATCGCACCCGCGGAAAGAACCAAATGGTGTTCAACGCTTCAACTGAAACCCTTTGACCCCTCTACCGAATACCTGCTCTATGTAGGCTGCGCCGGAGCTTTTGATACCAGGAACAAGTTGGTTACTATTTCCCTGGTAACCATTCTCGATGCTGCCGGACTCTCGTGGGGCATTCTGGGTAAGGAAGAACTGTGCTGCGGTGACAGTGTCCGCAGACTCGGTAATGAGTTCGTATTTGACAGGATGACAAAGGAGAATATCAAGGTGTTGAAGGACAAAGGCGTTAAGAAGATCATAACGCTGTGTCCCCATTGCTTCTCGACCCTGAAGAATGACTACAGACAGTTCGGTTTTGATGGGGAGGTCATCAACCACACTGACCTTATCTATGAACTTTTGCAAAGTGAAAAAC
>PMZS01000303.1 GCA_003170115.1 Spirochaetaceae bacterium | reverse complement strand
TATTTCTGCAAGATGTTCAAGCAGGCCACCGGCCTGACGTTCACCGACTATCTGGCCCGGGTGCGCGTGGAGAAGGTGAAGAACCTGCTGCTCAATCCGCACAAGCGTGTCAGCGAGGCGGCGTTCGAGGCCGGCTTCCAGTCGCTCTCCCAGTTCAACCGGGTGTTCAAGAAGATCGAGGGCATGTCGCCCAGCGAATTCCGCGAAAAACTGCATCGGCCTGGTTGCCTGGATGCACACCTTCTCTCCGGCGAAAATGTGGATCGCCGGGCTTTCAGCGCTGAAGAAGCCTTTCGCGCACCTGCACACCCAGTACAACCGCGACATCCCCTGGGCGGCCATCGACATGGATTTCATGAACCTCAACCAGTCCGCACATGGCGATCGGGAGTTCGGATTCATCGGGACGCGCCTGCGCCGGGAGCGCGCGGTCATCGTAGGCCACTGGCGCGAGAAAGACGTGCAGGAGGAGCTTGCCGTGTGGATGCGCGCCGCCTGCGCCTGGCAGGACTGGCAGACGCTCCGCGTGGCCCGATTCGGGGACAACATGCGCGAAGTGGCCGTGACGGAAGGCGACAAGGTGGAAGCGCAGATCCGGTTCGGCTACGCGGTGAACGGCTTCGGCATCGGGGACCTGGTTGCCCGGGTCAAAGATGTGACGGATGCGGAAGCCGACCGCATGCTCTCCGACTACGACGGGCAATACGAGGTGGCGAAGGACCTTCGCGCGGGCGGGGCCAAACGGCCGGCACTGAAGGAAGCCGCGCGCATCGAGGTGGGGATGCGCCATTTCCTGGAATCGGGCGGCTTCAACGCCTTCACCACATCATTCGAGGAGCTGCATGGCCTGGCTCAGCTTCCCGGGCTCGCGGTGCAGAGGCTGATGGCGGATGGGTACGGTTTCGGCGCCGAGGGTGACTGGAAGACCGCGGCGCTCGTGCGCGCAATGAAGGTCATGGCCTCCGGCATGAAGGGCGGCACTTCATTCATGGAAGACTACACCTATCACCTGGACCCGAAGGGCCAGAAGGTGCTCGGCGCCCACATGCTGGAGGTCTGCCCGTCCCTGGCGGACGGGAAGCCGACCCTTGAGATGCATCCGCTGGGCATCGGCGGCAAGGACGATCCCGCGCGCCTGGTGTTCAGCGCCGCGAAGGGAGCCGCGCTCAACGCCACGATAATCGACATGGGCACCAGGTTCCGCATGATCGTGAATGAAGTGGATGTCGTGGCTCCGGATGCGCCCCTGCCAAAGCTGCCCGTTGCCCGGGCGCTGTGGGTGCCGCGTCCCGACCTGAAAGTGGCCGCCGCGGCCTGGATCCACGCCGGTGGTGCGCACCACGCGGGCTTCAGCTACGCGGTGACCGTGCGCCATCTCGAGGATTTCGCCTGCATGGCGGGGATCGAATGCCTGCTTATCGACGGAAAGACGGATCTCGCCCAGTTCCGCA
The DNA here is from genome assembly GCA_003170115.1 of Spirochaetaceae bacterium. GTDB lineage: Bacteria > Spirochaetota > Spirochaetia > SZUA-6 > Fen-1364 > Fen-1364. Next base: position 4,970 of record PMZS01000303.1, on the reverse strand, counting down.
AGGAGCTTCGCTGGAACGCCGCCTACTGGCACCTTGCGGGAGGGGTCTGAGGAGGCAGCCTCAGACCGCGCAGCCCGACGTGGCCTGCCGCGGCGGTGCTCCTGTGCTCGGCGGCCGAATCAGCGCGAATACCCGCTACGCCAGCTGCTTCCCCCCGCCCGGGCCGGCGGACTGGTCCCAGATCGATTCGACGGTCACTTTCACGACGTACTTCGGCGTGGGAAGCTGCGGCATCGACTTGCGGATGGACTCCACCGTCTGGTCGAACAGCGGTCCACTTTCCACCTGCTCGGTCTTTCCCTTGAACGCATAGCCGCGGCGCGCCTCGGCGTCGAAGACCATGATCGCGACCTTCGGATTCTCCTGCAGGTTCTTGCGCGTCTTGAGGGAGAAGATGTCGGCGAAAACGAGGTGCTCGTCATCCATCACTCGCAGCGTCCCCTTGATGGAAACATTTGGCGTGCCTTCGCGGGACGCGGTGGCCACCCAGCCCTGTTTGCCCTTGATGAACTCCTGGAGCTCTGCGGATATTTTTACGGACACGGGGCACCTTCCTTCCGGCCGCTACTCGGCGCTGGGCATGTGGAGATACATTGACTGAAGGCCGACCTTGCCGGGCCCGGTGAACCTGTTCATGACGAGGTTCATTCCGGCAAGGACGCCGGCGGAGAGTCGCTGCATTGTCGTTTCCATTTTCACTCCGGGGTCCTTGTACAGCCATCCGCCCGGCTCGATGTCGATCTGCTCTCCCGCGCCGAGAATCTTCTCGAACACATTGCCGTACCCGTGAAGCCAGAGGATGCCGTCAGACTCCACCGCGTGGAACTTGTCAATGAAGAAGCCGGTTCCACCGAACAGCATGTTGGCCACGCCCTTCACCCGCTCGAAGGTGTAGTCGATGTTTCCCGTCGCCGCGAGAAACTGGTGTTCTCGCACGTGCAGCTCCTGCCCCTTCTTCAGGTGGATCGCCGCAATGTGGCCCGCGCCGTCCCGGCTGAAAGCGATCTGGCCCTGGCCTTTCGCCTCGGTGACGAAGATCTGGATCCCCGCCATCATGCGCTTCACCGCCCCCTTCATCGCCTTGATCCCGATGACGATGCTGGGATGCTTCCAGAGCAGGATGTGATGCTCGTAGTACACGGATGCGCTTCCGGAAAGCTCGACGGTCAGAACCGGCACGAGCTCACCGTCGAGGTGATACGTGACGCCGCCAAAGGTTTCCGCCTTGGTGCTGGTTGCAACGAGAACTGGACTTTCCATGTGAGCCTCCTGAGAACTTAGTTCCGCAACCGGCACGTGGTCAATCGGAATCGCCGAATACCGCACGCACCGCCTCTTTCACGAGCACGACGCCCGTATATGCGGCGCCGTCAGGCGGAAGTCCCTCTGCACCCCCGGGGCCGATGAGAGACTCGAATCCCAGCTCGCTGCACGCACGAGATCTCTTTTCCAGCCCCGGCACGGGACGAACCTCGCCGGTCAGGCTCACCTCTCCGATCACCGCGGTGCGCGCCGGGAGCGGCAGATTCACACGGGCCGAATACAGGGCAAGGGCGATGGGCAGCTCCACCCCGACTTCCGCGATGCGAATTCCACCCGCCACGTTCACGTAGATGTCGTGATCCGCGAGATGGAGCCCGAGGTGCTTCTCCAGCACGGCTGCCATGCGCGCCACCCGTCCCGAGTCGATCCGGTCGGAGTAGATCCTGCTGATGCCGCTCTTGGCCGGCACCGCGAGAGCCTGGATCTCGATGAGCAGTGCTCGCGAACCCTCGAAAAGAGGGGCGACGGCGACACCGGCGGGGATCTCCCCTTCCCGCCGGGTGAGAAAGAGGCTCGATGCATCCGCTACTTCCGCCAGCCCGGTTTCCGTCATGCGGAAGAACCCGATCTCGTCAACCGACCCGAACCTGTTCTTCATCGCCTGCAGCGTGCGTACCTCCGCGCTGGCCTGCTCGAAATCGAGCACCGTGTCCACGAGGTGCTCAACCAGCTTCGGTCCGGCGATTGCCCCTTCCTTTGTCACGTGGGCCACAAGGAGCAGCCCGGACCCGCGCGACCGTGCCCATTCCACGAGCTCCTGGGTGCAGACCTTGATCTGGTTCACCGAGCCCGGAAGCGCATTCACCTCCCGCGTGTAGAGGGTCTGGAGGGAATCCACGATGATGAGCACGGGCTTCACCTGCTCGAGCACCTGCATGATGGCGGTCAGCTCCGTCTCCGCAAGCACCTCGATGCGCGGTGAGGAAACCGCGAGCCTTTCGGCCCGCATGCGAAGCTGCCCCGGCGATTCCTCCCCAGAGATATAGAGGCTCCGCCCCGGGGTGACGATGCGCACGGCCAGCTGGAGCATGAGAGTGGACTTGCCGATGCCCGGCTCCCCGCCGACGAGGACTGATGAACCGCGCATGAGGCCGCCACCGAGCACCCTGTTCATTTCTCCAATGCCGGTATCAAGCCGCATGCCGTCACGGGTCTCGATGGAAGACAGCGGGATCGGCAACGCCGCCTTCTTCTCGCGGGAGGATCCACCGGGAGCAGGGCGCCCGGGCGCGTCCACCGCGGGGACTTCCGTGAAGCCGTTCCACGTGCCGCATTCCGGGCACCGACCGAGCCAACGGGGCTCCTGGTGGCCACAGCCCGAGCACTCGAATATGGTTTTCGATTTCACCGCGGGGCGCCTCCCGCATCGAGCATAGGTGCCGACTTCCGAGCTGTCAATCGAAGCGCCTTCTGCTATAGTCTCCCCACCGGACACCGCGCAATGAAGGTCACGCAGCACGATTCGCGCAGCATCAGCATCGTCTCCGACACCGGCGTGAAGCTTTCCGTTCCTTATCGCTTTTTCTGGAACGGGCACGATCGCCCGGCGGAGAGCATCGTACTCACCTTTCCCGTCGATGAGGAGGAGAAGGGCCTCAAGGGTGTCCACGAAGTGCGCGCATACTTCCTGTTCGGAGAGATACGGGACCGCATCAGCGACGATGCCGCGGGGATCACGCTGTCCCGTACGTGGTCCATGAAAACCCCGGGCACCGTGCACCTCAGCATCGACGTGGAGTTCGATCCCGCCGCGGACCTCGCCTGCCTCTTCCCCGGCCTCCATTCGGCGCGCGGTCTTCCCTCGTCAACACTCTCATTTCTGGGAGAGAAGACAACGTACCCGTCGAGCCTCTTCCTCTCCCTGGGCCGGAAGGGCGTCCTGCTCTTTTCCCCATCCGCGGCCTGCGGAGACTCTCCCGGAAGCATCGGCATCTCCCGGACCGAGGTGGAAGACGAGCCGGCGCGGCTGCGGGTGGAAATGCGCTTTCCCGGAATCGAGGAACCGGCGGGACGTATTGGACCCAGGCCGGGGGACCTTCTGCCCGCCGAGGACGCGCTCATTGAATCCACGGGCAGCCTCGAAAGGTCGCACGAGCTCTGTCTTGCCTTCTCATCCCGGGACGAGATCGTGGTGCGCGGCGGAGCAGCGGTCATCCGGCGGGTCGCCCTTGCGCCGCCTGCGCCTGGTGCTCCAGAGCTGGTCGACACGGGCGCCCTGGCCGACGCCCTCCAGGGCACTCTGAATCGGCACCTCCACCAGGACGGGGGGGTGGCGGGGTTGAGGGAGCTTCCCGACAGCCCCTGGATATCCGCGTCGGCGGGGCTGGGGTGCGCCCTTGCCCTGCAAAAGCTGTTTCCCGAGGATGCGCGCCTCGGGGAGCTCGCTCTCCGGTTGGCGGATTTCGCGCTCAAGGGACAGGCCGCCTGGGGTTTCTTTTACGAGAGCTTCCACATCCCCACGGGACGATGGCGAGGCGCGCGAGGACAGGCGGACGGTGACCTGCTCTCGGTCGGGCAATCGGCGCGCGTCGCCGAGCTCCTTCTTTCGCTGTCAGCCGAGCTGGCGGCAAAGGGACGGCCTCACGAAAAATATTTTCTCGCCGGCCTGCGATTCGTGGATTTCTTCCTGGACGGGAAGGGGAAGATGAACCCGCCCGGGGGTCTGCACCGGCCATCGTCAAGCACGGTCGACCCCGATTCCGCTCCCGGACTCGCCGGCCTGGAGGTCTTTTTCCCCGTGTCCCGCGTGTTCGCGCGGACCGGGCATGATCGATACAGGAAGGCCCTCGACGTGCTGGTCCGGCGTTTTTCCGGTCTCGGCTGGGACGTGTTCCAGCCGCCCGGCTCCCGTGAAGGCAGGGGTTCAGACGCCGCGGGCGCCCTGCTCGCGGCGAGGCTGTACGTGGAGATGCGCGCACTGAAGTACAAGCCCGCCGAGCCTGCCGTCAGCGGTACAGCCGCGGCGCGCGCCCGCGCCGCCGACGGAACACGGCTTTTTGCGTCTCTCCTTGTGCCGTGGATTCGCGTGCGCGACGATCCGCCGGATGGAAAACCAGCGCTCGCCCGGTCGGGGCATCTCCTGGATTCCTTCATGCGGCACAGGCTTCTGTGCGCGGGGCACGAGACGGCGCTGCTCCTGCTCCAGTTGAGAGCGCTGACGCCTGATGAAACGGAGAAACACCTGCTCACGACGCTCGCGCAGGACTGCCTTGCTTCGAGCCGGTCCGTCCCGATCGGAACGGCTTTCATCCAGCACACGCGCTGGGACGCGGCAGGGGTCGTCGCGGGAAGCCCGGAAAAGAGGCGTTCTGCGGGCAGGATGGGCCCGGTGGATTCGAGGAGGGTCGCTACGGAGGTCCTCTCGGGCCTTCGCCTCGCGGAGGAGTTTCCCGGGTAAAAGAACCGCCGGGACGCTAGAGCTTCAGTCCCGTCGAGGCAATTCCCTTGATGATGTACTTCTGCGCGAAGAGGAAGAAAACGACAATGGGGATCATCGCCATGAGAATGGCCGTGAGAATGAGGTCCCACTGCTTGACGTATGCTCCCGCGAAGTTGGAGACAGCCAGGGGGATCGTCATCACGCTGTTCCCTTTCCCGAGAATGAGCAGCGGGAGCAGGTAGTCATTCCAGATCCAGATGCCGTTCAA
>PMZS01000233.1 GCA_003170115.1 Spirochaetaceae bacterium | reverse complement strand
AAGCCTGTCGAGCTCAGCAGAGCGAGACCCTTCTCCGGACCGCGCGATCCAAGCAGTCCCACGAGGAGGTCGCGCTGGTATGCCGGCGGGGGCAGCTCATCACCCCTGCCCCAGGCGAAGGCGGGCGCCTCGGCGGTGTAGTGGTAGCGCGAGACCAGTCGTGCGGCCTCGCAGAGAGGNNCAGCCACTTCGGCGAGGACTCCCCCACCTCGCCGAGGCTCGGGGCGCGAAGATCCGGGTACATGTCGAGCCTGTCGATGAATGCGTTGCGGCCTGGATCATAGAGAAGGCGGAGCACGCTGAAAGGAGCGGCGGGCGGCACCGAAAGGGAGTCTACACAGCGGAAAACGAGCCTTCTGCCCTCACCCTGGACGGAGGCGTCTTCAAGCGGAAGGCCCGGGAATTGCAGGTCCTCGAACGCCTTTGCCAGCGAGACCAGGGACGCATCCGTGGCGAGGTACAGAGGCCCTGTCTCGTCGACGCGGAAATACCTGTCCAGAGAGGAGTAACCGCAGAGAAGGAAGGGAATCTTCTCCTCCTTCAACCTCTCCATGGCGTCGGTCATTTCTGTCCCCTCTCTCCGGTGTCGAGAATGAAGGGTACACAGAACCTCTGGATTCGTCCACTCGCCGACTGAGCTGCGCGGTCTGTTCGCTACTCCTCAAAGAAGGCGGCAACGGTAGGGATGGCCAGTCCAAGCTTCAGCGCGATCTGCGGAATACTCTGCCCTGCCCGCCGCAAGAGTCTGGCTTGAGCTACGGGGGAAAGTTGCACGCTGTCCTTGATCGGAGTTTCCAGTTTTGCCGGTGCCTCTTCGGACCTGACCAGCGTTTTTTCCACCTTGACTTCCGCCCTGGCTTCCGCCTTAGGGGCGACCCCCTGCATCCCGCTTGTTGAAATCGGGTTAATCATTGGTATTTCTCCTTTGGCCATTTCAGGATGGCCTCGATTTTCCTCGGCATGCTCATTATCGGCAGTTGCGATCCTCAAGACAACAGGTTCGGGAAATTGATCTCGACAACGACCGTTCTTTTGTTTACAATGAGCAAACGATAAGGCAAGGAGAGAGAACATGACAGCGATCGTCTGCGATATCTGCAAGAAGGCTGTTGCCGGCGCCCGCAAGGACGTCACCTACATCGCGATGCTGGACAAGGACATCTGCTTCCCGTGCGCGGACGACCTCCTGGACGCAACGAAGCAGCAGATGAAGGCTCGCAGGCCGTACCTGTTCAAGGACTACCAGGAAGCCCTCGTCAAGAATCTCGCCCAGATGACCCGATAGGAGCCGCGGGCGGCCGGTGCGGCTATGTTTTCGCCGCCGCACCGGCCGCGCTGATCTCCTTGAAACCCGTGTAGCCGGCAAGGGCGGCGGGAAGCCGCACGCTGCCGTCGGCCTGCTGGAAGTTCTCAAGCAGAGCGATAAGGGTTCGGGAGACCGCGAGTGCCGTCCCGTTGAGTGTGTGAACAAAGGGGTTCTTCCCACCCTGGTCCTTGAACCGGATGCCCAGCCGCCGGGCCTGGTAGTCGGTGCAGTTGGATGCGCTTGTAATTTCCCCCCACTCACCCTTCTCGCCGCGACCGGGCATCCATGCCTCTATGTCGAACTTCCTGTAGGCGGGCCCGCCGAGGTCACCGGTGCACGTGTCCACGATGCGGTACGGGATCTCAAGCCCCTTGAAAATCTTCTCTTCAACGCCAATGAGGCGGTCGAGCATGGCCTCGGAGTCCGTGGGCAGGCAGAAAACGAACATCTCCACCTTCGTGAACTGGTGCACCCGGTAGAGCCCCTTGGAAAACTGCCCGGCCGCGCCCGCTTCGCGCCGGAAGCAGTGGGAAAGGCCGGCGAACCGGACGGGAAGCTGCTCGGCGGGAAGGACCCTGCCCGCGTTGTATCCGCCGAGGGTGAACTCCGCGGTGGCGATCAGGCACAGGTCCGTGCCCTCCACGGGATAGATGTTGCTCTCGGGCCCCCGCGGATTGAACCCGTGGCCCGCCACGATCTCCTCCCGGGCGACGTCCGGGGTGATCATTGGCGTGAAGCCTTCCCGCATCAGCATGTCCATCGCGTATCGCACGAGTGACAGCTCCAGGATCACCGCCTGATTTTTCAGGTAATAGAATTTCTGGCCGGCAACCTTTGCGCCTGTTTCGAAATCGATGAGGTCGAGGGCCTGGCCGATCTGCACGTGGTCCCGCGGAACGAAAGAAAACGACGGTGGTTCCCCCCACGTGCGCAACTGAAGGTTGCCGGCCTCCCCTTCCGCGACGGGAGCGGACGGGTGGGACATGTTGGGGATCTTCAGCGCCTCCTCCGTGAGCTTCTTCTCAGTCTCCTCGTGGCGCTTCTCCAGCTCGGCAATGCTCTCCTTGAGGCGCTTGCCTTCCTCGATGAGCGGGGTCCTCTCCTCCGCGGCGAGCTTTCCCTTCATCCGGTCGGCGTTTGCGTTCCGCGCGGCGCGCATGGACTCCAGCTCCTTCAGCAGCTGGTTCCTCTGGTCGTAGAACCGCACGACGAGATCCGGGTCCGCGGTCACGTGCCGGTGCGCGACGTTCGCCCGCACCGCTTCGACATTGTCACGGATGAATTTCAGATCGAGCATCCGTGGATCATAGCGGAGTCATGCGGCCGTGGCAATGCGCGCCTAACCTTCGAAATCGGCAGCCTTTCGGGCGGCGGCTTCCACGGCCTCCATGACCGCGGCGGTGAAGCCAGCCTTCTCCAGCGCCCGCACACCCTGGATGGTCGTACCCGCGGGTGAGGTCACCCTGCTCGCCAGCTCCATTGGATGAATGCCGTCTTTCAGAAGGCTCGCGGCGCCCTCCAGGCCCGCCACGGCAATGGCGAGGGCCGTGCGGTAGTCGAACCCTGCCGCCACACCTCCCTGGGCCATGGCATGCACGAACTGAAAAACAAAGGCGAGGCCGGATCCGGAGACGCCGGTCATCGCGCTCATGAGCTTTTCGGGGATCTCCAGGGCGGTTCCCAGCGCCCGGGCGAGCTCGAGCACCTCTTCACGCATCCGTGGGGCGGCATCCGCGTGGAAGGACACTCCCACCATGGATGAGCCCTTCACGGCGGCAAGAGTCGGCATGAAACGCGCCACCTGGTCTGTGCCGAGCGACTCCGAGACCGTCTGTATCTTCCGTCCCGCGAGGATGGAGATGACCGCCTTGCCGCGTCCCGCGCCCTTCGCACCCGCCGTGAATACCGCAAAATCCTGAGGCTTTACGGAGAGAACGGTGATGTCGCTGTCCCGCAGGACCTCCGCCGCCGAGGAGGCCACGGCTATCCCGTGGGTACGAGCCGCCGCGTCCCGCCGATCCTGCTTCGCATCGTAGACGAGAAGAGAAAGCTGGGGGAGCTTGCGCATGAAACCGGTCGCGAATGCCTCTCCCATGACTCCAAAACCGATGATGCCGATCCGTTTCATGTTCATCATTGTAGCAAAACACCGCGCTCGCCGATACTACCGGAGATGAAGATCGGGATTCTTTCGGATACGCACGATCACCTGCCGAACATCGCCAGGGCGGTGGAAGCATTTTCGAAAATCGGCGTGAAAGCGGTCATCCACGCCGGCGACTTCTGTTCACCTTTCACGCTTCCCCCGTTCAAACCGCTGGCCGACAAGGGCCTGAAGATGTACGCGGTGTTCGGCAACAATGACGGAGACCGCGCCCTGCTTGTTCAACGGGGGGGTGAGTTCTGTTCGTTCGCGGATGGGTCTCGAATCGTTACGCTGGACGGCAGGACGTTCGCGATAATGCATTACCCCGATCTGGCTGAGGATATCTACAGGTCCGGAGCCTACGATGTAGTGGTATACGGCCACGATCACAAGCGCCGGGTGGAGGGAGAGGGCAGGAAACTCCTCAATCCAGGCACCTGCGCGGGGTATCTGGCGGACGCGGCAACCATCGCCGTGCTGGAGACCTCAGATCTTCACGTGGAGATCATGAGCTTGTGAGGGATCGGCACACAGACACCTGAATGGGCTCTGGACCTTGACTTCCCGCATCCGCGGTCTTATAAAGAAGGAAAAGGGTTCAAGTTGGTATCCGGGTGTGTCGATAGGACTAGGTGAAAGGAAGGTCGTATGACCGTTGAAAGGATAGGCCCGCTCGATCCTACATCGAATGTCAAGAAAGCTGAGAAACCCTCGAAGCAGAAGCCCAAGAGCGACGTCGATTCCATCAACGTCTCCCAGGAGGCTCGCTCCAAGGCGGAGGTGTTCAAGGCGCTTGAGACGGCAAAGACCGCCCCCGATGTCCGCGTGGACCGGGTCGCGGAGGTCAAGCGCAAGCTCCAGGATCCTTCCTATCCGTCGCAGGAGGTCATCGAGAAGACCGCTGACGGGATACTCAAGTCCTTCGGCATCTAGACCTGCGAGAATGTCACCTGGCGGTGACGAAAATGTCACCTGGCGGTGACGGCTCAGTGTGAGGTTCAGGCGGAGGTATCCTTCGGGATTCTCCGCTTTTTTTTCAAGCGCGTGGCCGAAGGGAGGGCAACGATGCCGGACATCCTTTTCCATATCCCGACACGGGTCGTGTTCGGGCTGGATACCGTCAACCGCATCGGACAGCTTGCCGCTGAGTACGGCGAGCGCGCTTTTCTCGTCACCGAGGCAATCCTTTACGAGGGGAAGGTCATCAACAAGGTCCAGGAAATCCTCGACAAGAAGGGCGTGCAGCACATCGTCTTCGACGAGGTGGTGCCCAATGCCACGAGCAAGACCGTCGATGACGGCGTGACCCTCGCCCGGGGCTCCCATGCGGACGTGGTGATCGGTCTCGGAGGCGTAAGAACACTCTCCATCGCGAAGTGCATCGCCATGACCGCCACCGCGGACGGTGACATGGACGACTTCCTCTCCGGCGTGCAGCCTCAGAACGATCCACTGTCCTACATCGAGGTGCCGACCACCTGCCGCAACCCGTTCATCTTCAGCGAGGAATACCTCATGGTCGACGGGAGGGACCGGACCGGCAGGATCGGAAGGGCGCAGAAGGGAATCACGAAGGCGGCGCTCATCGATCCCAAGCTGAGCCTGACGCTCCCGGCGAAGTATACGGCGACCACGATCATGGACACGCTCCTGGGGTGCATTGAGGGATACCTCTCCGCGAAAGCAAACTTCCTCTCCGACACGTACCTCCTGCGCGCCATCGAATTGCTGGGCGGCATGATCAAGGATGGAATCCTGGCCGTGGACGACATCCGCATGCGGATGAACGCGAGCGTGGCCGGGCTCCTCATGGGCCTGGGCCTTTCCACGAGCAGGCTCGGGATCGGGTCAGCCCTCTCCTTCGCGATCAACGCCCGGTTCATGGCGCCCAAGTCATGGGTCTCCACGATCCTCCTTCCCTACGTGATGGAGTTCGCGGTCAACGTCCGCGGCGACAGGATTGCCCAGATTGCCCGGCTCCTCGGGGAAGACGTGAGTGACGCCACATCGGTGGAGGCGCCGGTCCGTGCCATAGACGCGGTCCGCAGGATCATTGCTTCCCTCGGCCTGCCCACGCGTCTGCGTGAGTTCGACCTTTCCCTGGACGAGATGATCGAGGTGGCCGGAGCGGCCAGGAGCTTCGACATGATGAACTACCTGCCGAGGGTCGTCTCCACGGAAGACATCTACGAGCTGATCAAGTCAGCATTCTGACTCCATGTTCCCGATCTCGAAGCTCCGGGAGCTTTCCCCGCGGACGCGCCTGCGGAAAATCGCCCGAATCCTGCAGGGGATGGAAGTGGATGCGGCCGGAGGACACCCGCCCGACCGCGAATATCTCTTGGACATGCTCCGGCATATGGCGGCGGGGCTGCCGGCGGGAGTAGAGGCGGCAGCGACCGCTCTGTCCGATGTTTTCCCTTGCCTGCCCGACAGCCCTGCTCTCATCCGGAGCGTGAACGCACTGCGGCACGCCATCCTTTCCGCTCTTCACGCCGAGCCGGCCGAGTGGGACCTGCTGAACCCGAAAACCGGGCTGCTCGACCGGTCCGGGCTGGGCACCCTGGCCATGGACGTCTATCTGGAAGATGTGCGGTCACCATTCAACGTGGGATCGATCTTCCGAACCGCCGAGGCATTCGGAGCTCGTCGGATCCTGCTCTCCCCGCGAACCCCGCTGCCCACCCATCCGCGCGCAGTCCGATCCTCCCTGGGTGCGGCGACCGCGCTTCCCTGGGAACAGGCCGAGGTGACGGCCGTGGAAACCATGGCCGGCGTGTTCGCCCTGGAACTGGGCGGGAAGCCGATCGACGGATTCACCTTTCCGCGCAGCGGGATTGTGCTGGTGGGTTCCGAGGAGCTCGGCTTGAGCCCTGATGCGCTCCGTCTTGCCGACGGCCAATTCGGCAGGGTGAGCATCCCACTGGGAGGCGCGAAGCGCTCCCTGAATGTCTCAGTGGCCTTCGGCATCCTCATGCATGCATGGCATCGCGCGCTCACGCGGGAGGCGCCGTAGCAGCCTTCCTGGACGCGTCCACGGCGCCGTCCAGCACGGGAGGCGGCTCGTCATCCACGAACCGCACACCCCGCCATGGCTGGAATGAGAGGAACCATCTCTCTTTGTAGAGCCACAGCCGCGCGCGCCTGCCCTCCGTCATCCGCTCCACGATCGGTCTCACCGTGTCCAGGAGAGACACCGGCGCCCTGGTGGTGCCTCCCAGGAGAATGGACCGGGGCAGGATTGCCGACACTTCTCGGTCCGGCATCCGCGCCTCCACCGTTTCCCCAGCGTCCATCCGGACCGAAGCGACGACCTTCAGTCTCTGACCTTGTAATTCGGCTCTGGCTCTCACGATTGTTCCCACGGGACGTCTCATGCCACGCCCTCCTCGGGATACTAGAACAAGGCGATCGGCGCGGTGATTGAAGGCCCGCTCAGCGCTTCAGCGCCTTTTCTATCTCGGGCTTGTTGAATCCGACGATTATCTTGCCATTGACCTCGATCACGGGGACTCCCGTCTGTCCGGACTTGCGGACCATCTCCTCGGCTTTCCTCTGATCCGAGGCGACGTTGTACTCCGTGAAAGAGACGTACTGCGTGCGAAAGAACTCCTTTGCCACCTTGCAGTAACCACAACTGGGTGTCGTATAAATCGTGACCGCCATGCCTTCCCCGCCGATTCTCTACTGGAACTTCTGGCGCTGGTCGTCGAAAAGCTTCGACAGCTTCTCCTGGATCCTGTTCAGCTGATCCTCGGTCTCGATCCCGAAGTCCTTGAGAACCTGGGCCGAGACCTGGTCGAACCCGATGCGCTCGCGCTCGATGTCGCATATCGTATTGGCCAGGTACACGCAGTACACGATGTCCCGCCCGGCGACAGGCGCCTGCTGCGGCTCGTGGTGGAAGCGGATGGCGGTGACGAGCTGGTCGGGAAAATTCCATTTCTTGGCGATCAATGCCCCGATTTCCGCGTGGTTCAGGCCGACGGAGAAGTTCTCAAGCATCCGCGACGGAATGCCCTTCTCCTTGCAGACCTTCGTGATCCTGTCCAGGAGATCGGGGTGCAAGGAGGCGATGACAATCTGGCCCAGGTCATGGAGGATCCCGCCGACGTACACGTCATCCAGAAGCTCCTTCTTCTTCTTGAAGCTCTTGGCGATGTAGTAGGCGTAGAACGCGCATCGGTAGGAGTGCTGCCAGAGGGAGCGCATCTCGCTGTACTTCTCACCCAGCACCTTCTGGGTTCCGTAGGAATACAAAAGATTGCGCACACCCTTTGTGCCCACCAGCTTTACCGCTTCCACGATGTTGTCC
>PMZS01000378.1 GCA_003170115.1 Spirochaetaceae bacterium | reverse complement strand
GTGTATGCGGGCGAAGAACTCGATGTTTTCATCGACGGTGAGGTCGCCGTAGAGCGTGAATCTCTGGGAGAAGTAGCCGACATTGGCCTTGATCCACGACGGGTCCACGGAAAGCTCGTGCCCGAAAATCGCGATGCTCCCCTTCTCCGGCGCGAGGATCCCGCACGCCATGCGGATCGTCGTCGTCTTGCNNGATCGATTCCGTTCACGGCGCGCACGGAGCCGAAGCTCTTCGCAAGTCCGCGAATATCGATTGCGGGGGCCATGCTCGGCGTCATCCGCTCCTCATCCGCTGCCTTGCGAAAGCACCGCATCGGCCGGCATGCCGGGTTTGAAGATGCCCTGCGGATTGGCGATCTGGATCCGCACGGCAAACACCAGCTTCACGCGCTCGTCCTTCGTCTGGATGTCACGCGGAGTAAACTCCGCAATTGGTGAGATGTAGGTAATAATCCCCGGGGAGACCACTCCAGGACGAGAGTCGATTGATATCCGTGCCTTCTCACCGAGTCGAATGTTTCCCAGCTCTGTTTCGGGCACATAGATCGTGAGCTTCACGGTGTCCAGGTCAGTGATCACGAACAGCCCGGAACACGGCGAGGCAAGCTCGCCTTCCTCCACAAGCTTCTCTGTGACAATTCCGTTCGTGGATGCATGCACCGTGCAATCCTGGATGGCTTTTTCCAGGAGCCGGACGGAATAGACCGCCTGGTCAACCCGGGCAAGCGCCGCCTTTACGTCCTCGGGGCGCGCGAAGTTCTCCAGCTTCTTCAATCCCTGCTCCGCGGAGGCGGCCTGCGCCTGGGCCGTGGTGAAACGAGTCTCCGCGTCATCACGCTGTTTCCTGGTGGCTGCGGCTCCCTTGAAGAGGCTGTCCATGCGCTGGAAGTCCTCTTGTGCGCTGCTCAGGTTCTCATTGGCCTCGTTGAGCGCCTCCCGCGCCTGGGCGAGGTCTTCACCCCGGGCGCCATTGGTCAACAGGTCGAGCTGCGCCCGCGCAAGATCCACGCCGCTTTTCGCCTGGCCGCGCTGGATGTCCAGGTTGGAATGGTCGATCACGGCGAGGAGATCGCCCTTTTGCACGCGGGAGCCCTCGGAAACGTCGATGTGGAGTATCTCTCCAGATGACTTGGAGGATACCTGGACGCTCGTCGCTTCGATCGTGCCTGAGACCTCGATTGCCGTGGAGGATTTCGGGCATCCCGCAAGCACTAGAGTGGCGCTGAACGCGGCCACGGTGATGTTCAACCATTTCATTCTTTCACCCCTTTGGAGATCAGCTGTCGGTGGCCCTTGTCGGTGAGAATGCCACCCAGGAGAATCTGTACGAGCGTTTCGAAAACAACCGCGGGCGGCGAGGTCAGCATGAAAAACTGAGCGGGGCTCATGATCGCGCTCACCGCGCTGAAAAAAATCGTCGGGACGAGGCGGCTGTCAAGGTCCGCGCGGATGTATCCGTCCCGTATTCCTTCCTCGAAGAGACTTGAGATGGCGACAAATACATGTTCGCGGCGGAACCTGTCGATCCGTTTCCACAGCTCCGGCTCGCGGTAGAGCATATCCTTCACGAGGCTGTCGCCGAGCTCCGCGAGCTGTCGGGCAACGATGCCCAGGATCGCTCCCATGCGCTCGGGGAAGGAACGGGCGCGGTCTTTCGCCAGCGCGTCGACCTGCGAGGCAATCTCGCCGATTCGCCCCTCGATTGCCTCGGCGACGAGCTGCCCCTTGTTCGCGAAGTACTTGTAGAGTGTCTTCTTGCTGATCCCCTGCCTCGAGGCAATTTCATCCATAGAAAGCGAGCTCACCCCCTCGTGGAGAAACAGGGCGCGGGATCCTTCGAGGATCCTCTTCCGCTTTTCTTCATCGTCCATGGTTCTTGCCATTAAAGTATCCATAAGAAACGATTTTTGTATATTTCGTTTCCAAATGAAAAATATGCCGCGTTGACGCGAATGTCCACAGGATATCTCATGTCTTCCCGCGTGGTCTCAGAAAACGGCGCAGGACGCCTGCAGCAAGCCCCCCAAGGCTCAGGATAAGAAGCACGGGGGGAAGCCAGTCACCCCGGCGCGTATACAGGGTCGTGGTCGACGTATGGACGGGTACGGTTCCCGAGAGAAAGCCCTCCACGAACGGAGGCAGGCTGAAGAGGATTCGACCATTGGGATCGATGATGTTCGTCATGCCGCCATTCGTGGAGCGGACCACGGATCGCCTGTTCTCCACGGCGCGGAAGACGGCCATGGTCATGTGCTGCATGGCGCCGGGCACGGAGAAGGACCACGCGTCATTGGTGATGTTGACCAGCACGTCGGCGCCCTTGCCGACAAAGCTCCGGCAAAGGGAGCCGAACGTGTCCTCGAAGCAGATGGGAGTGGAGAAATGCACGCCGCCGGCTTCGAACACCGTGTACACGGTGCCCTTCTCCCAGAAGTGTGTGTCCGCATTCGCAAGCCAGCTGTACAGCCCGGGAAGCGATTTCTGAAAGGGAAAGCTCTCGGTGAACGGCACGAGGTGGAGCTTGCGGTACGTGTCCACGATCCTGTCCCTGTCGAAGAGGATTGCCGCGTTGTAGTCGACCCTCACCTCCTGCCCGTCCTCCATGCGCTTGAGCTGCCCATCATCGTTGCCCACGACAAAAGGCACCGGCTGGGCGGCGAGGAACTCCCGCAGCTCTTTCACCAGGCCGTAGGTCTGGGTGTCGGGCCGGTAGCGGGTGTGCCAGTCGATGGCGGGCACGAACGAGGTCTCGGACCAGATCACAATCTCGGGGTTTACCGCCATGGCCCGCAGGCTCTGGCGTTCGAGAACATCCAGGGAAGCGCGGTACGCGGTGTACCCGCCTTTCCAGGGATCCACGTTCTGCTGGACGAGCGCCACCTTCCACTGCCGGTCCGGGCTCGTATTGACGGTCGAAACGAAGCCGTACACGACGACCCCGAGAAAGACGACCGCGTATCCGGCAGCCGGCAGGATGTACCTGCGCCATTCCTCGCGCAGCACGTGCAGACCGTCGGCAAAAGCGCGCCCAAGGAGGCTGGAGGAAAAGACCACCAGGAGTGAAACTCCCCAGACCCCGGCCGTGTCGGCGATCTGGATAAAAGGAAGGAACGAGTACTGCGAATATCCGAGATTGCCATAGGAAAAGGCCAGAAACCCGCTGCTCTTCAGAAAATACTCGTAGCAGACCCAGAGGGCCGACTGCAGGAAACAGGCATGGCGGGGAAACAGGGTGTCTGCCAGCTTCAAGGCGGGCAGGGTCGCCAGGAAATAGGCGGCATAGATTGGCGGAACGACAATGAGCGTGAGTGGATGGAACTTTCCCAGCCAGTAGTTGAAAAGCGCATACGAAGCATAGCCGAAGAACAGCCCGTAAAAGGGAACCGCGGGCCAGGTTGCTCGGCGCACCACGACGAAGAGGGGCACGAGGCAGACGAACCCCAGGGGAAACCAGCCCTGGACGGACAGAAAACTGGGAAAGGAAAGTGCGAAAAGAAGGGAAGAAACCGAGAGGAGTCCAAGGTCGATGAAGACGCCGGACGGGGATCGGCGGTGGGCCGTGACGAGCACCTCAGCTCCTCAGGTCCCAGACCTTCTGCTTCAGCTCCCTGCCCGGTCGGAAGTGTGCCACCCCGTGATTTCCAATGACCACGGAGTCACCTGTTTTCGGATTGCGCGCCTTGCGCCCCTTGCGCGTGCGGATCTCGAACGTTCCGAGACCCCGCAGCTCGATGACGCGGTCTCCGAGCAGCCCGGTTTTGATCTGGTCGAAGAACAGGTCAATGATCTTGTGGATGTTCTTCTTGCTGACCCTGACCAGGGGGAAGATATTCTCAACGATCTCGGCCTTGGAAAGTTTTTCCCTGGCCACGGCGCCTGTCCGGCTACGCCTTCATCCCGCTGAGCAGGTGTGACATCCGCGACTTCTTGCGTGCCGCGGTGTTCCTGTGGTAGACACCCTTGGAAACGGCCTTGTCGAGGAAGGAAGACACTTCAACGAGCATCTTCTGTGCTTCGTCCTTCTTCTTGCCCTCCACGAGCTCGACAAAGTCCTTCACCAGGGTCTTGGCCCTGCTCTTGATCATCTTGTTCCGAAGGCGTCTTTTTTCGCCCTGGCGGTCGCTTTTCTCAGCAGAGAGATTCCTGGCCAACGATTGGTACCTCCGCGTATTGCAAATCCAGCATGCGCAACAATTTGTGAAGCTAACGAAACCTCACCCATCTGTCAAGTGCCGGGCCCTAGGGTTTGCTCTTCCTGCCCCTTTTTTGTATGCTGGAAATGAACCCATGGAATCCGGGAGGCACGCGGTGGCGGTGGCGCAGAAGGTGTATGACTTTCCCCTTGAAAAAGTGGAGGACCAGCTTGTCTCCTTCCTCAAGCAGAAGCGCGGGGAATCCACTGTTGCCGACATGATTGCCGGCACGGGGCTGCCGAAGTACCAGGTCGAGCAGGCCTCAAAAGCGGCACTGGACGAATACGCGGGCCGGTTGAAAGTCACCGAGTCGGGCGAGCTCCTCTACTTTTTCCCGGAGGGAATGCGCAGCACCCTGCACGGCGCCGGACCCGGTTTCAGGAGGTTCTGGAAGTCGTTTACGCGCACCTCCGCGCGCGTCCTCAGGCTCCTTTTCAAGATCTGGATAGTCGCCACGCTCGTCGGCTACTTCGTCGTGTTCTCGG
>PMZS01000257.1:11332-13266 GCA_003170115.1 Spirochaetaceae bacterium | reverse complement strand
TGTTTATATCAGAAGGTTCTGTAAAATTCTATTTTTTTTGTAAAATTCTATTTGACAAATACCATTTGATATGTCATAGTGCCAGGCATCGTGAATCGTGCATTCACACGAAATGAGCCAGGGAGGTGTTTTTGATGAGCGAGTCGTTGAAAGGAAAAGTTGCGGTCATTTCCGGGGTGGGCTCGGGATTCGCCAAGGCCACTGCTGAGCTGTTCGCCAGGACCGACAAGGTGGGTCTGGTCATGTTCGACATCGATGAAGCGGGATTGAAGGCCACGGCCGCCGCCTGCGAAACGGCCGGCTCAAAGGTCGTCGCGTTCAAGGGTGATGTCACGAAGCCCGAGACGTCTGTCCGTGCGCTGAAAGAGTGCATGGACCATTTTGGCCGGGTCGATTTCCTCATCAACTACGCGGGAGGAGCCCTGAAGGTCGCGCCGATCGAAGAGATGGATGACGCGATCAACCGCCGGATCATCGACCTGAACCTCACCAGCGCGATCATGAGTTGCCGGACCTTCACGCCCCAGTTCAAGAAACAGGGCTTTGGCAAGATCATCAACGTCTCCAGCGCATGCGACCGCCGCTCGTGGCCGGGCTGGTCGGTCTATTCGGCGGCGAAGGCCGGCGTCAACGCCTTCACCAAGTGCCTGTACACCGAGCTTCGGCCCCTGGGTATCGCGGTGACGCTCCTCGTGCCCGGAGGATCGAACACGGGCTTCCAGAAGGCAGCGGTGGGCGTGAACAAATTCGAGTGGGACGAGTCACTGGCGGTGCGGCCCGAGCACTTCGCCGACATGGTCTACCAGACCTGCGCGCTCACCAAGGGCGGCTGCGTGTCCGAAATGCTGGTCTACGGACTTGCCCAGGACGTCAGCGGGTTCTGACATGAGGGAGATCACCTGGAAAAAGCTCAGCATCGAAGGGTTTGCGAAGTACGGGACATTCGCGAACATGATCAACCCCGTGTGGCCGAAGCTCGGTGCGGAGCCGATCGAGTTCTTCCGCGACATGGTGCAATCCCAGCTGGGCAGCGTGCCGCTCGTCTCCTTCGGGGTCTGCCGCGTCGTGAAACGGCCTTTCGTGATGGACGTGTCCGAATACCACGACACCTGCTGCGAGATCGTGCTCCCCCAGGACGGGGATGTCCTGATGCACGTGGCGCCGGCTGTTCCTGAAAAAGAGTTCCCCTTCGACCAGGCCGAGGTGTTCCTCGTGCCCCGCGGAACGATCTGCAGCCTGAGGCCCGGCGTCTGGCACCATGCGCCCTACGCCTTCGGCGTGCAGGTGGTGAACTGCCTGATTGCGCTGCCTGAGCGCACGTACATGAACGACTGCAAAGTGTTCCAATTCCCCGCGGACCGGCACATGAAGATCGTCGGCGAGGGAGTGCGCTGAACATGTGAGCGTTTGCTATCCAACAACGGTGCGGTGCACCGGGGGTGACGCAGGATTGCGGCATCATCAGGGCCAGGAAGTGAAGGAGGGAGAGAAGAGCAGAGTAGAGCAGAGGAAGAGCGGAAGAGTCAGACGAAAAAAGTAAGATGAAGAAAGTCGTGGAAAGAGTTTTTCATCACACACTGAGAAGGGAGAAAAGAGATGAAGAAGGCAATTTTGTTACTGGTCGCGCTCGCGATCCTGGCACCGATGGTGTTCGCCGGCGGAACAGGTGAGTCGAAGAAGCCCATGAAGATCGCGTTCTTCGTGTCGGACCTGTCCAACGTGTTCCACCAGGCACAGTTCGCCGAGGCGAAGCGGTACGCGAAGGAAAAGTACAATGCCGACGTGTATGCGTTTGACGGCAAGTCCGACAGTGCGGTCATGACCCAGAACGTCGACCAGGTCGTCGCTCAGGGGATGGACGCCGCCACCCTGCACATCTGGGACGACCAAGCCGCGAAACCCGGGATCCTTGCCGCGCTCAAGAAGGGCATCAT
>PMZS01000257.1:2670-11311 GCA_003170115.1 Spirochaetaceae bacterium | reverse complement strand
CAAGCCCATCGTGATGGTGCAGCTCGGATGGCCCAACCACACGCAAGTGAAGTCGGGACGCACCGACCCGTTCGTGAAGGGCGTGCTGTCGGTGGACCCGAAGGCGACGGACCTCGGATGCCAGGATGCGAGCAAGGGACCTGATGCCGCCAAGCAGATCGTCACTGATCTCATGACCACTCACCCCGAAGTCAACCTGATCTACTCCGAGGCGGGCAACCTGACCGTGGGCACGATGGCAGCACTGACCCAGGCCGGCAGGGGCAAGTTCGACAACGGCAAGCCTTTGACCGAGATCGTCTGCAGTGTCGACTTCGACCCGGTCGAGATCAAGGAAGTCTACGATGCCAATAGCTCACTGAAGCTTTCCATGGGGCTTCCCCCGATTGAAACGGCACGCGGAAGAATCGACCTGATCATGGACGTCAAGAACGGAAAGGTGCAGCCGACCTCGCAGCCCGCCGTGGAGAAGTTCTACAAGGCGTACAATATCTCCTTCTGGACGATGCCCCGCCCCGACGCGGTCAAGTGGCTGAACAGCCAGTTCGGGACCAGCGTTCAATAGTTCGATCGGACGGAAACAAAGAATCATGCTATCGTAAGGGGGAGGCGGAAGCCTCCCCCCATCGGAGCAGGGGAGCGGACGCATGGAACTGACAGACAACGTGCTGGAAATCAGGGACCTTGTAAAGGATTTCCCCAGTGTCCGCGCCGTGAATCGCGTCAGTTTCGACATCAAGAGGAATACCGTGCACTGCCTGGTGGGGGAGAACGGCGCGGGGAAATCAACCCTGATCAAGATCCTCACCGGCGCGTCGGCACGGTCGAGCGGCAGCATTCTCCTGAACGGGGAGGCGTACACCCCGCACAGCACGCGCGATGCGAAGCAGCACGGCATCAGCACCCTGTTCCAGGAATTGAACGTGGTGGATCAGCTCACCGTGGAAGAGAACCTCACCCTGGGGATGGAGGACACGACACTCGGGTTTCTGAGGAAAACAGACAAGATCAACACAATGGTGAACGTGATGAACAGCCTGGAGCCATCCATCACGCCGCGCCAGCTCGTCTCGACCTTGAGCGTTGCCAAAAAGCAGATCGTAGAGATCGCAAAAGCGGTCGCCACGGAGTCCGATATCATCATCATGGACGAACCGACTGCCGCGATCTCTGAAAGCGAAATCAAGAGATTGTTCGCTATCATCAAGAGCCTGCGGGAAAAGAACGTGACCGTCATTTACATCTCTCACAGACTCGACGAGATTTTCGAGCTGGGCGACTACGTCACGGTCATGCGCGATGGAAAGCATATCGACACCAGGCCCGTGTCGGAGATCAAGGACCGGTCGGAGCTGGTCAAGATGATGATCGGAAAGACCGTTTTTGAGCAGTACACGCCCAAAGAGGGCGAATGCAAGGACGCCATCCTGCAGGTCCGCAACCTCTCCAATCACAAACTGCGGGACATTTCCTTCGAGGTCCACGAGGGGGAGATCATCGGATTCTACGGCCTCGTGGGCGCGGGAAAGACGGAGCTCGCGCGCGCCATCTACGGCGTGGACCCCTATGAGGGGGAGATCCTCTTCAGGGGGAAAAAGCTCCCGCCCTTCCCGGACAAGGTTATTGCTGCGGGGATCGCGCTGGTGCCGGAAGAACGACGATCGCAGGGGCTTTTCACCATCCTCACCATCCGCGGCAATGTGCCCGTCATGAACATGAGAAAAATCTCCCACAACGGTTTCATCAACGCGGGGCAGGAGAGAAAGGTCACCCTCGACTACATCGACAAGCTCAGGATCTCCACGAGCAGCACGGAGAAGGAAGCGTCGAAACTCTCCGGAGGCAACCAGCAGAAGGTGGTCTTGGCCAAGTGCCTCTTTGCGGACGCGGACCTGCTCATGCTGGACGAGCCGACGCGCGGCATCGACGTGGGCGCCAAGAGCGAGATCTATGGGATTATCCGCCAGCTTTCAAAGGAGGGGAAATCCATCATGATCTTCTCCTCGGAGCTGCCCGAAGTGGTGAATATCTGCGACACCATCTACCTGCTCTATGACGGCCGCATGAAAGCCACCCTGAGGAACGGCTGCGACATCGACAGCGAGAAGATCCTCCATATCGTCACGGGCGGAAATGTCACCTCCGGTGACCGCGGAGAATAGCCGTGGAAACCAGGCTCGAGCGAAAAAAGATGATCGGCGGCAGGATGAGCAATGAGTCGTTCATCACCCTGTTCATGATCGGGGTTCTCGTCGTCCTGTTCGGAGTTTCCTGCGCGATAGTGCCCAGATTCTACCTGCCCCAGAACATGATAAACCTGCTCACGAACAACTGGTACATCATCATGCTGGGGATTGGCGTCACGTTCCTCCTGATCACGGGCAACTTCGACATGTCGGTGGGCGGCGTGATCGCCATGACGGGCGTTCTCTCCGTATGGTTCTGCCAGGACGCCACCGCGTCCCAGAACGCGCTTGCCGTCGGCCTGGGGCTTCCCTATGGCGTTGCCATTGCGCTGGCGCTGCTCTGCGCCATGGGCATCGGAGCGATCAACGCATTCTTCATCGCGCGGCTGAAGGTGCCCTCCATCATCATCACTCTGGGGACGATGATGATCGCGCGCGGCGTTGCCCAGATCGTTGCGCAAGGGGCGCAGCGGAACACCAGCCTACCCGACGTGTTCGGCGTTCTGGGAGGCCTCACCATCCCGGGCATGTCCATCAAGCTCTCCGTGCTCGTCATGGCGATCCTTGTCGTTGCCGCGTTCGTTTTTGAAAAGAAGACGGTTGCCGGCCGGAGGACCTACCTCATCGGCGCCAACTCCGTGGCGGCGCGGCTCTCGGGCGTCAACGTGAGACGGCACCTCACTTCCCTGTTCATCATCAGCTCCCTTCTGGCGGGAATCACAGGCATATTGCTTTCCTCCGAGTTCAAGGCGGGGGGGTCCAGCCGTGCGATGGGATACGAGTTCGACGCGCTGGTGATCTCACTGCTGGGAGGGGTCAGCATCGCGGGCGGGTTCGGCTCCGTGCTGGGGATGTTCGTCGGAGCGGTCATCCTTTCCGTGGTGACCTCGGCGGCCACGGGGCTCCTGCTATCGCCGGACTGGCAGTTCACCATCAAGGGCGTCGTGACCTTCATTGCGATCCTTGCGCAGCGATTCGCCCTGGACAAGAGGAAGGGTTGAAAACTCCACGGAGTACCGTAGAAGGGAGCAGGGTGACGTGAACAGCGCAAACGAATACACACTGCGTACGCAGTTGGAGCGGTCGAACGCCGTGAGATCGAACATCAAGAAGCTCTATATCTACGTCGTGCTGGTCCTGATCGTGGCCGTCTTCAGCGTCGTGAAGCTCGGACAGGTGGAGTTCTTCGGCCGGGGTCACTTCCTCAGCCCCGACAGCATCATCAATCTCCTGCGCAGCGCCGTGCCCATCCTGACGCTGAGCGGCGCGTTCACCCTCCTGATGATCTCGGGCTATATCGACCTTTCCGTCGGCAGCGCGATGAGCCTGAGCGCCGTCGTATTTTCCTGGCTGATCCTGAACGGCGTCAGCTTTCTGCCCGCATTTCTGGTCACCCTGGTCATGGGCATCAGCCTTGGATTTCTCAACGGCCTGCTCGTCATGAAATTGCGCATCACGCCGGTTATCGCAACGCTCGTCACCTTGAACCTGTTCAAGGGCATTGCGCTCCTGATCGTGCCGCACGGGCTTTCGGCCATCAAGGGGAGCGCGACGAAGCTCATGCCCGCCTGGATAAATGACTACGCACGCCTGGATGTGCTCCTCGGTCTTCCCTGGGCATTCTACGTCGCCATCCTGGTGATCGTCGTCCTCGTCATCGTTCAGCGTAAGACAATCCTCGGCAAGTACGCCGCGGCGGTCGGTGGAAACCGCACCTCGGCGGAACTGTCAGGCATCAACGCCGTCAAGCTGGTGTGGCTGCTGTACATCATCGTCGGGTTTTTTGCCGCGCTTGCCGGCATGGCGCGCGCGAGCTACATGTCCCTGGGGGACCCGCTGTCCGGCGACGGCATGGAGCTGGACTGTATCATCGCCGTGCTGCTGGGAGGCACCGCATTTTCCGGCGGCGAGGGTTCGGTCGCGAAGACGATTGTCGGCGCCCTCATCATCGTGTGCCTGACAACCGGCCTCATGACGGTGATACCCGCGTTCTGGCAGACGATGGCCAAGGGTAGCGTGCTCATCGCCGCCGTCGTGCTCAACCACCTTCTCGTGAGGGAAAAGGTCAAAGCATAGAAGGGGACCCTGGTCCCCGGGGGAGTGGCGTCATGATCGGCGAGAAGGAGGTGCACTCGCTTCGAAGGCTCGCGGCGCGCTGGATGGAGCACGCGGCCAGCCCCTGCATGGCCGAGAGGCGCCTGCAGTGGAAGGCAGTCAAGGACCTGAAGGCGGAAAAGCCGATGATCCTCGTGGAAACCTGCATGCTGCCGGATTACATCGGCAGTGATGAGCTTGTCTGCGTCGATCCATTCATCCGCAACATCGAGAAGTCCCTCTACGAAATCGTGCGACACGCCGACGAGATCGGGGACGACATCGTCGTCGATCCCTGGTTCAGGATCCCCTGGCAGCTTGAGATTTCCGACTACGGTGTGCCCATCGAGGCGCATCACGCCACCACCTCCGGCGGGAGCGACCTCGCCTACTCGTTCAATTTCGGCGTGCAGTCCGAGAAGGATGCGCGCAAGCTCCATCTCCGTACCCGCAGCGTGAACCGGCGGGAGAGCTTTCATCAAAAGGAGCTGCTGGAGGACATCTTCGGCGACATCCTGCCCGTCCGCCTGGGCGGCTACGACTACTTCGATGCGGACCCCGGATACCGTCCATGGCTGGGCAACCTCTACGGCGGCCTCACGATGGACCTGTTCAAGCTGATCGGGAACGACAACCTGCTCACGTGGGTGTACGACAACCCGGAGCTGATCCATTCCATCATGAAGGTGATCCGGGACGACCGGCAGGCGCACTTCAAGTTCATGGAAAAAGAAGGGCTTCTCTACCAGAACACGGACACCTGGATGCCCTGCCCGGGCAGCTATGGGTTCGTGTCGGACCTGCCCCAGCCGCAAGACGAAAGAAGCGGCCAGACGCACCTGAAGGACTGCTGGTGCTGGACCGACTCACAGGAGAGCACGCCAATCTCCCCGTCCATGTTCGAAGAGTTCTTCCTCCCGTACATCGCGGAAGTCACCCGGCCTTTCGGCCTCACCTACTACGGGTGCTGCGAGGGGCTGCATGACCGCTTCGAGGGTATCGCCAGGGCAATCCCGAACCTTCGGGCGGTCTCGGTCTCCGGCTGGAGCAACTTCGCCAGGATGGGTGAGATGCTGGGCCGCAAGTACGTGTACTCGCGGAAGCCGACTCCTGCTTTTATCAGCGGCGCGCATCCGGACTGGGAGCTTTTGAAAAAGGACGTGCGTGACACACTGGACAGCGCGAAAAACTGCAGCCTTGAGTTCTGTTTCCGCGACATCTACACTATCGAGGGCGATCGGCCCCGGCTGGCGAAATGGGTGCGGATGACCCGGGCGATGATGGGGGAATGACGCAGCATATGGTAGTGTGGGCGACATGAAGACGCGCACCTGCCTTATGGGTATTGACAATGGGGGTACGGTCACGAAGGCCGCGCTCTACGACACGGAAGGCAGGGAGATCGCCGTTTCCAGCGTGAAAACCGAGATGCTTTTCCCGCATCCCGGGCATACGGAAAAGAACGTCGATGACCTCTGGGCCGCGAATGTGCGGGTGATTTCCGAGGTCATGAAAAAGGCGCAGGTCGCGCCGACCGAGGTTGCCGCGCTCGCCGTCACCGGGCATGGAAACGGCATGTATCTCATCGGCCCCGAGGGCAGGCCGGCGCATGACGGTATCAATTCGGCCGACAGCAGGGCCGCCGACTACGTGGCCCGCTGGTACGGGGACGGCACCTTTGACAGGATCCTGCCCCATACCTGCCAATCGATCTGGGCAGCCCAACCCGCCGCGCTCCTCGCGTGGTTCAGGGATCACGACCCCGCGGCACTGGAACGAACGCGCTGGATCTTCATGTGCAAGGACTATGTCCGCTACCGCCTCACCGGAGAGGCATTCGCGGAGGTCACCGATTACTCGGGCCTGAATCTCATGAACGTGCATGACCTGCGCTACGACCCCGACGTGCTGGATGCCTTCGGCATCTCCGGCATCAGGGACAAGCTGCCGCCCATCCGCCAGTCCGGTGAAATCTGCGGCAGGGTCACGGAGAAAGCCGCGGCGGAGACCGGCCTCGCGGTCGGAACCCCGGTGGCAGGCGGGCTGTTCGACATCACCGCGTGCGCCATCGGCACCGGCATCACCAGCCCCGACAGGCTCTGCCTCATCGCCGGTTCCTGGAGCATCAACGAGTACATCAGCCCCGCCCCGGTGCAGGATCGTGACCTTTTCATGACATCGGTATACTGCATCCCCGGCTACTGGCTCATCTCCGAATCCAGCGCCACCTCGGCGAGCAACCTCGAGTGGGTCGTCTCCGAGCTGATGGAGGGTGAACGCAGGGACGTCCAGGCGAAGGGCGGTTCGGTTTTCGACACGGTCAACGCAATGGTGGAAAGCATCGCGCCGGAGGATTCCGACGTCCTGTTCCTCCCTTTCCTCTATGGGAGCAACGCCGGGCCGAAGGCATCGGCAGGGTTTCTCGGCCTGCACGGCTGGCATGGGAAAGCGCACATGCTGCGCGCCGTGTACGAGGGGGTGGTCTTCTCCCACAAGACCCACGTCGAGCGGCTGCTCGGCCACAGGACAGGTGCGCAGGCGGCACGGATCGCCGGCGGGGCCGCGAAGTCGGGCGTCTGGGTCCAGATGTTCGCCGATATTCTCCAGCTCCCCATCGAGCTCACGGCCTGCGAGGAGCTGGGGGCCATGGGCGCCGCCATCTGCGGCGGGGTCGGGGTGGGGCTGTTCTCCTCCTTCGAAGAGGGAGTACAGCGGATGGTGAGGGTGTCCCGCACCGTGGAACCGCGAAAGGAAAAACGGGAGATCTACCACGAGAAGTACGGGCACTACCGGGAGTACATCAAGGCGCTTCGCGCGGCGTGGTGATCACGTGGACGATCTTCAGCTCATCGTGAGCGTCGCGCGCATGTACTACCAGCAGGGCCTGAAACAGGAGGAGATCGCGAAGCGGGTGAAGGTGTCCCGCGCGTCCATCTCCCTGATCCTTGCCGAGGCGCGCCGGAGCGGGATCGTGGAGATCACGATCCGCAACCCCCTGGAGGACAACGCGGAGCTTTCCCGCGCGCTGTGCGCGCAGTTCGGCCTTGCCCGCTGCGTGGTGGTGCCGACCTCGATTAGGGAGACCGACATCCTCATCGACCTGACCTCATCCCGCGCGACGGCGGTTTTCGACGAAGAGGCGAAGAGCGGGGACACCGTGGGCATCGCCTGGGGCAGGA
The DNA here is from genome assembly GCA_003170115.1 of Spirochaetaceae bacterium. Classification (GTDB taxonomy): domain Bacteria; phylum Spirochaetota; class Spirochaetia; order SZUA-6; family Fen-1364; genus Fen-1364. The sequence continues at coordinate 3,852 of PMZS01000257.1, read as the reverse complement.
CCTGCCAGGCCTTCATGTCGCGCTATGCGGCCCGCGGGTTCCTCCACGGCATGCAGGTCATCCCCATGATCGGGGGAAGCAACAGGAACCTGGAGCGCTACCAGTTGAACGAGATGGTCCGCCTCTTCGCGGAGAAGCTGCAGGCCACGCCTTCCTTCATCCATGCGCCGGCCCTGGCCGCCTCCCGCGAGGATTTCGATCTGTACATGGGAAGCTCATCGATGAAGGCGGTCATGGAGATGTGGCGGACAATCGACGTCGCGGTGGTGTCGGTGGGGGCACCGCCGGTCTCCCGGGAGTTCGACGGCTCCCGAGTCCTGGCCCCGCGGAAGAAGTCCGCCGCGCCGGACGCTCTGCCCATCGGCGACATCTGCGCCCGCTATTTCGACGTGAAAGGACGTTTCGTGGAGGACGAGCTGTCCAGCCGGATCATCGGTATCCCCGTGGAAAGCCTGCGGAGGATCCCCAAGATCCTCTGCGTGGCCGGAGGTCTTGAGAAAGCCTACTCGCTCCTCGGCGCGCTCAAAACCGGCCTCATCACGATCCTCGTCACGGACGAAAAGACCGCGGCCGCGGTCCTGGAGGCGCGCGGCGAAGACGAGGCGGGGCAAATCGGGCGGAGCATCGCGAGCCTGTTCGACCAGGCGTGAGGAGGCGCGAGTGAAGAAAGGTACGTACCTCGCGGGCATCGACCTGGGCTCCACGAGCCTGAAGAGCGTCGTCTACGACCTGTCGGGCACGGTCGTCTCAAGCGGCTCGAGACCGACGGAGAGATTCCATCCCGACGCCGGCCATCCGGACTGGACGGTATGGGACCCGGCGCAGATCTGGGGCGGGTCCGCGGCCGCCATTCGCGACGCTGTGTCGAAGGTGGACGACCCCGGAGAGATCGCGGCCGTCGCTGTGACGGGCATGGGCATGGACGGCGTCCCCATGGATGAAAACGGGAAGTGGCTGTACCCGTTCATCAGCTGGCTCTGTCCCCGCACTGAACCCCAGCGCCAGTGGTGGGAAAAAACGATCGGCGCCGAGAAGACTTTCTCCATCGGCGGAAACAACCTCTGGGCATTCAGCACCGCCCTGCGACTCCTGTGGATGGCGGAGCACGAGCCCGGGATCCTCCGCCGCACGCACAAGTGGCTTCTCATCGAAGATTTCCTCAACTTCATGCTCTGCGGCCGC
>PMZS01000257.1:0-2653 GCA_003170115.1 Spirochaetaceae bacterium | reverse complement strand
CCTGTTGTGCGATCCAGCCCCGAGCGGAACCGTCCTTGGTGAAGTCACCCGCGAGGCGGCAGAGGCGACGGGGCTCAGGGAGGGTACCCCGGTCGTCCTCGGCGGCCATGACTATCTCTGCGGCGCGCTGCCCGTGGGCGCTCTTTCTCCGGGCGTCTTCCTCGACGTGAGCGGGACCTGGGAAGTCGTGCAGGCCACCATGCCGGAACCGGTGCTGACCCCCGAGTTGCAGCGGATCGGTGCGACCGTGGAGTGCCACGTGGCGCGGGACATGTACTCCGTGATGGGCGGGGCGGTGTCCGCGGAGATGCTGGAGTGGTACCGCCGCGAGTTCGGTGCCGAGGCCCGGGCAAAGGCGGCGGTGCGGGGCTGCGTGGACTGGGAAACCCTCATGGAGGAAGCGGCCGAGTCTCCCATCGGGAGCCGGGGGGTCATGTTCCTGCCCCACATGAGCGGGTCGGGCTGCCCGGTCGTGGATTCCCGTTCGCGAGGCGGATTCGCCGGCCTCAGCACGACCGCCACGCGGGGGGACATGCTGAGGTCCGTCATCGAGGGGCTGGACTTCCAGTTGCTTGACATCATCCAGGAGATGAAGAAGAACGTCGGCTTCGACATGCGCAAGCTGGTCGTGGCAGGGGGCGCGGTGCGCAACCATTTCTGGCTGCAGAACAAGGCGGACATCGTCGGGCAGCCCATCGAGGTGCCGGACGTCGAGGATGCAAGCCCCCTTGGTGCCGCCATGCTCGCCGGCATCGGGGTTGGCGTGTACCGCGACGAGCGGGACGCTTTCGAACGGGTGAGGAAACCCGCGCGGACCTTCGAGCCTGATCCGGCGGCAGCCGCGAAATACACGGAGTGGTTCACGATCCACAAATCGCTGTATCCGGCCCTGCGGCCGGTCAGCCACGCCGTGTCCGCGAAGCTGGGCGTCTGAATCAGCGCAGGAGGTCCTTCGCCGCGGCCAAGATCTTCTCCACCGTCGGGACCACGCTGGCTTCGAGTTGAGGATTGTACGGGATCGGCACGTCCAGGCCCGCCACGCGCCGGATCGGCGCATCGAGATGGAAGAAAGCCTCGCTGTCGGCAATCACGGCCGCGATCTCCGCGCCGAATCCCGCTGTCCGGCACGCTTCGTGCACGATCATTGCGCGCCCGGTTTTCTTCACCGACTCGATGATGCAGGGCTTGTCCAGCGGAACGAGGGTGCGGATGTCGATGACCTCCGCGTCGATGCCGTCCGCGGCAAGCTTCCCGGCGGCCTCGAGGCAGCGGGGGACCATCCGTCCGTACGTGACGATAGTGATGTCCGTGCCGGCTCGCTTCACGTCCGCGACTCCCAGGGGGATGTCGTACTCCTGCCCCGGATCGGGCACGGGTCCCTTCTGCCGGTAGAGAAGCTTCTGCTCGATGAACACCACCGGGTTGGGATCCTTAATGGAAGATTTCAGCAGGCCTTTTGCGTCATAGGGAGTCGACGGGATGACGACCTTCAGCCCCGGCACATGGCAGACCCAGGCTTCGAGGCTCTGCGAATGCTGCTCCGCGGCGCCCGTCCCGGAGCCTCCGGCGGTGCGCAGCACCATTGGGACGGAAACCTGGCCGCCGAACTGGTAGTGGGCCTTTGCTGCCTGGTTGGCGAGCTGCTCGAGTGCGATGGTGAGGAAATCGCTGAACATGATTTCCACGACCGGGCGCATGCCGGTCATGGCCGCCCCGGCGGCCGCACCGGTGATCGCGTGCTCCGAGAGCGGGGTATCGCGGACCCGCTCCTCCCCGAACTCCTGGACCATTCCCTTCGTCACGCCGAATGCGCCGCCGTAGATGCCGATGTCCTCGCCGAGGAGAAATACCCGCGAATCGGCCCGCATCTCCTCGCACAGCGCTTCACGGATTGCCTCCGCGTAGGTGATTTCTCTCACCGCGATGCCTCGCGGTACACGTCCCTTTCCGCCTCTTCAATCCGGGGGCTCGGGCTGGACTCGGCGAATCGCACCGCCTCCTCCACGTCGGACAGGGCCTGGGCGTCGATGGCATCGAGCTCCTCGCTGGTGAAAACCCCCTCGGCCACAACGCGCTCACGCATCCTCTTGATGGGGCAGCGTTTCTTCCATTCCTCGATCTCCTGCTTCGTGCGGTACACGTTCGCGTCGCTCTTGGAATGTCCCATGTGGCGGTAGGTATTGAGAACCAGGAGCATGGGCCCGTTCTCCCGGACGTATTCCCGGGCATCCCGCGCCGCGAGGTAGATGCCGATCGCGTCGTTGCCGTCCATGGAAACGCTCTTGATTCCGTAGGCCTGGCCGCGCTGCGCAAGGTCGGGAATGTTCGCCTGCTTCCGCAGGGGAGTGGACATGGCGTACATGTTGTTGACGCACACGAACAGGACGGGAAGCTTCCACACGGAGGCGAGATTCACCGATTCGTGGAACGACCCGGTGCTTGTTGCCCCGTCTCCGAAAAAACACACCGTGATGTTCGGGGAACGCTGCAGTCTCTGGCTCAGGGCAGAGCCCACGGCGATCGGAATGCCGCCGCCGACGATCCCATTCGCGCCGAGGCTTCCTGCGGCGAAATCGGCGATGTGCATGCATCCCCCGCGTCCCTTGCAGTAGCCCGTCTCCTTGCCGAGGAACTCGGCCATCATCAGGTCCAG
>PMZS01000329.1 GCA_003170115.1 Spirochaetaceae bacterium | reverse complement strand
CCGCGGCTTCGAGCATCTCGTCTATGATGCCGCGGAAGTTCGCGGTCATGAGAAGGATGGCCTCGGGCATGAAAAGAGCGAGGTAGGAGAGGATCACGGACCAGGGGGTGTTGACCATGCCCAGTTTTGAAAACAGCAGATACAGAGGGATTATCGTGACCTGGCTGGGAATGAACATCGTGGCGATGACCGCGAGATACACGGCTTTCTTGCCGCGGAACCTGTACTTGGCAAATACGTAGCTGGCGAAGGTGCACACGAACAGGAGCAGGACCACGGTGACGGCGGCGATCACGAAGGAGTTCTTGAAGAGATTCAGGATCTGGAACTGGCTGACCATCGTCGTGTAGTTCTCCCATTGCAGCGCGCCGACGGGCAGCCCGAACGGGTTGGTGAAATATGACGTTCGTGTCTTCAGGGAATTGATCAACATGTAGTAGAGAGGATAGATGAACGTGAGCATAAGGACGCCCAGGAGCAGGGAGAGAAGGGCTTTCTTTGCGGTTCCCCGGTGATCCACGGGCTCTACCCCCAGTCGTCGGCCCGGTCGGCCAGCTTCATCTCCATGATGGTCAAGGCGAGCACCAGGACCAGGAGCATGACGGCAACCGCGGTGGCTGAGCCGTAGTCGGTACCGAATCCCATTCCGAACGATTTCAGATAGATCATGTAGTCCAGCGTGGAGGTTTCGTAGCCCGGTCCGCCTTTCGTCATCGAGAAGAGGAAGGGGAAGAGCTGCGTGAGGGACCAGACACCGGAGGCGATGACGGAGAACTCGAGGACGCGCACGAGCATGGGGATGACGATGCGGAACGCGCGCTGCCAGTAATTCGCCCCGTCGATTATTGCCGCTTCGAACACCGACGGGGGAATGGCCGAGAGGCCGCCGAGAATCACGATTGCCTGCCAGCCGATGCTGAACCACACGATGGAAAACACGATCACGCCGAGCGCGGTGAGGCTGTTGCCGAACCACTCGATTGCCAGGCCTTGAAGCCCCACGGCGTTCAGTATCGCGTTGAATGGTCCCTCGAGGCCGAAGAAGATCTTGAAAAGGAACCCGATGATGACCGCCGAGATGATCTGCGGGGTGTAGATCACCGCGCGGTAGATCCGCCAGCCGGGTACCTGCTCGTAGAGGAGCAGAGCGATGACAATCCCGAGAAAGACCTGAAGCGGCACATTGATGAGGAGGATCATCGTGTTGCGAAGGATCATCCAGAAGGGCCCATCATTCACAAAATCGACGTAGTTCTTGAAGCCGATGAAGTCGCTGCGGTACAGCCCGTTCCAGTTGGTGAAGCTCTTGGCAAGGGCTACGACGATGGGGTAGACGCGGAAGACCGCAAGGATCAGCACGACGGGGAGGAGGGAGAGGAGAATCTCGCGTCTCCTGATGCGCGCACGCTCGTTGCCGATCGAGGTGACCTTCACCGTGTGGACCTCCAGGGGATTTCACGCAAGCCCCCGCCGCGGGGAAGCCCGAGGCAGGGGCGGGATTCGAGAAAGCAGGAGACTACTTGAGGCCGGCTTTCTTGTCCATCTCGGAGGCGAATTGTGCCGGGGTCATCTTGCCCGTGGCGACCAGGACGCACTGGATGTAGAACACGTTTGCGACGTCCGGGGTGAGCTGGTTGTCAACCCAGAAGTTGTACGTTGTCGCGTACTTCTGGATCTTCGCGATATTGCTGTCTGCTGCCCAGCCCAGATCCGCCGGGGTGATGTCGGTCCTCACCACGGGGTAGCGGTTGATTTTCTCCGCGGCAAGAACCTCCGCCTTGGAGTTGAGGAAGGAGATCAGCTTCACGGCCATCTCGGGATACTTCGTGTTCTTGGCGACCACGAGGCTCTGCCCGGGACCGCCAATCGTGGAGTTCTGCAGCTTGGCGCTGGAGTCGAACTCCGGCGGCATCAGGACGCCGAGGTCCGCACCGAGCGCCTTCTCCGCATCGGCAAGCTGGGCGGTGACCGAAGGCCAGATCGCGCCCTTGCCGTTGATGAACTGCGTAAAGGAGTCGGTCGACGTGGCGAGGTCCTTGCGGAAGTAGCCGTTGGTGTACAGGGTGCGGTAGTAGGCGAGCACCTTGAGGAAGCCCTGATCATCCGCGAACTTCTTCTGACCGAGAGTCTCGGCGTAGATATTTTCGTTGCCGGTCATCTGCGCCCACCAGTAGTCGCAGATCCAGGTGAAGAACCAGTTCACGCTCTGCGCAGCCTCGTCCACGAGGATCGGGGTGACGCCGATTGCCTTGATCTTTGCCAGCGCGGCATCGAAGTCCTTGATGGTCCTGGGCGGATTCGCATCCCAGTCCATACCCGCTTTCTTCACGAGAGCCTTGTTGTACATCATGAAGCAGATCTGGTTCTGGCCCGCCGGGTATCCGAGGATCGTTCCGTCGGCCTTGAACCCGTCGCGGACGCTCTCCCAACCGACGATCTTCTTGAGGTCATCAGCAGGGACAAGCTTGTCCAGGGGAAGGATCACTTCCTTCATGGCGAAGATGGGCATGCCGGTCCACAGGTTGGCGACATCCGGGGCATTCCCCGCAAGGCCCGCGGTCTTGAAATTGGTGTGCGCCGCGTTCTGGTCCGCCTGCACCACCAGCTCCAGCGTCACGCCGGGGTTGGCTTTCTCGAAGCGGCGGAAAGCCTCCGAGATGTACCACTGTTCCTGGGGTTTCTGCTGTTCGTTGGGGCCGATGAAGCTGTCGGAGCCGTTCATCCAGACGGTGAGCTTCACTGCCTGCTTGGGTGCGCACGCGACCAGCGCGAGCGCCACAAGCAGGAGAAGAAAAAGAAAAGCGGGGCCTGTGAATCTCTTCATGAATAATTCCTCCTTGGAGTGATCGTTTCGCTCACAGTATTGGCCCTCTTTCTGCTCACGTCAAGCATTGACATGAGAAATCCGGGATCCTAAGATGCCATTCTCGACCTTCCTTCGGAGGAGGCTTCCATGAGTATTGCAAAAGCGGGGTTCGTCTGCTTCGGCGAGGTGAACACGCCGAAGGAGATTATCGCGCGGAAAGCGGCCGAAGCGCGAAGGCTTCTGGAGGGCACCGGCATTGAGCTCGTCCCCACCGATCCCGTGAGCGATGACCCGGCAGGCGTGGACGTGGCCCGCGCGACACGGGAGCTTGCCCGGGAGGGCTTCGACTTTCTCATCCTCTGTGTGGCCGGCTGGATCCCCAGCCACGCGGTGGTTTCGGTTCTCGCTCCGTTTCGTCATCTTCCGATGCTCCTCTGGGGCCTCGCGGGATGGGTGGAGCGGGGGAGGCTCGTGACCACGGCGGATCAGGCCGGGACCTCCGCGCTTCGCAAACCCATGGAGGACATGGGCCTCCGCTTCCGCTATTTCTACGAAATCTACGACAGGCCCGCGCGCATGGATCGGATCGTCCGCTTCGCCCGGGCGTGCGGCGCGGCACGGCTCCTGCAGGGCGCTCGAGTCGGCCAGATGGGATATCGGGACATGAACCTGTACGGCACGATGTTCGACGGGGTCTCATTGAGGGCGCGCATCGGAATCGAGATGGAGTTCATGGAAATGCTCGAAATGATTCAGCGCGCGGAGAAGGTCCCGCCCCGCGAGGTGCAGGAGGTGGTCGACCACGTGCTGCATGACTGGACATTCCTGAAGCCCGCGGACCCCGCGACCCTGCGGAAGGGCGCCGCGTGGTACGTGGCCATCCGGGACAAAGCCCGTGAGCGCGGATGGCAGGCGGTCTCGCTCATCGACGTGGACGGCTTCAAGAAGCTTCTCGGCTTTCCCCCGTCCATGGTTTTCACGCTTCTCTCCGAGGACCCGGCGCTCTGCACGGTCCCGGAGAATGACAGCCTCGGGGCGGTCACCCAGGTCATGGTTCGGATGCTCACCGGCCAGGTGGCCCCGTATCTCGAGTTCTACGAGTTCATGGAAGACCGCGTTCTCATGGGTGTGCCGGACTTCATTCCACGCGAGGCCGTGGACGGAGCTCTCACCGTGCTGCCCAGCAGGTTCGGCGATCTGGGCGAAGGGATTCTGAACGTTTCACGGCTCAAAACCGGACGGGTCACCCTCTGCAGGCTCACCGCCGCGGGCAGCCGCTACGCCATGCACATGGCAACAGGCACCGCGGTATCCCCTCGCGTCTGGGAGGAGTGCGGCTGGGCGCCGCCCGCGCCGCAGCTGCCCAGCCTGGAGGTCATCCTCGACGGGAGGGTGGAAGACTTCGCCCAGAAGGTAATGAGCCAGCACTATATCGTCGTCTATGGAGATGCGACCGGGGAGATTTCGGAGCTCTGCACTCTCCTTGGCATTGAGCTTGTGTAAGCGCGGGTTGGAGAGGCAGGCGGGATGAGGATCGTGAAACAGGGCGGGCACCGGCTGTTCGAGCGCGATCTCGAAACGACCCGCGTCGTCACCGAGATGCTCCTCGCACTGGAAAAGAACGGCATGGACGCCGTGCGCACGTACAGCGAGCGGTTCGACGGGTGGAACCCGGCGAGCTTCGAGCTCACCGCGTATGAGATCAGGGCGGCGATCGATTCCCTCGAGCCGCAGGCTGTGGCGGACACCGCCTGGTGCCAGGCGAACGTTCGTGCGTTTGCGCGTGCGCAAATGGCCACCATGCTGCCGTTGGAGGTGGAGATACGGCCCGGCGTGGTTCTCGGCCACCGTCATATCCCGGTGAACCGGGTCGGCAGCTATATTCCTGGAGGACGCTACCCCATGTTCGGGTCTGCCCAGATGAGCATCATTCCGGCGCGGGTGGCGGGGGTGAAGTCCATCATTGCCTGCACGCCGCCAGTGAAAGGCAGGGGCTTCTTCCCGGCAACGATCAACGCCATTCACTCTGCCGGCGCTGAGCGCATCCTTGTGTTGGGCGGCGTGCCGGCCATTGCCCTTATGGCATTCGGGCTTGGGGACGTCGATGCCGTGGACCTGCTCTGTGGCGCGGGGAACAAGTACGTCGCGGAAGCCAAGAGGCAGCTCTTCGGACGATGCGGGATAGACCTCCTGGCGGGCCCCACCGAGATCCTGGTGATCGCCGACGATTCGGCGGATCCGGCGCTCGTGGCCTGCGACCTGCTCGGCCAGGCCGAACATGACCCGGCGAGCGGGGTATGCCTGATCTGCATGAGCGAGGGGTTTGCGAGCGCGGCACTCGCGGAGGTGCAGCGCCAGCTTGCCGTGCTTCCCACCCGTGACGTGGCCTCCCTCTCATGGAGGGACAACGGGATCGTCATGATTGCGGCGGATGCCGCGGAGGCCGTTCGACTCTCGGACGACTACGCTCCCGAGCACCTGGAGCTGCACGTCCGTGAGGCCTCGTCTTTCGCGGCGAACCTGACCTGTTACGGCTCGCTGTTCATCGGTGAGGAGACGACCGTGGCCTACGGTGACAAGGCCATCGGCACCAACCACATCCTGCCGACCAGCCGGGCAGCCCGCTACACCGGAGGCCTCTGGGTTGGAAAATTCCTGAAAACGTGCACATGGCAGCGCATGACCCCGCAAGCCAGCCGCGAGGTGGGCGAGGTGACTGAGCGGCAATGCGTCCGTGAGAACATGCTGGCGCATGCGATCACCGCGAAGGTCCGAGTTCAACGCTATAAATGAGCGAATATTAGATGTCTTGCAAAAATATTGATTGAATCATACAGACATGTGGGCTATTATGATCGAAACGACAAGATAAGGGGGGCGATGATGTCAGGCATCGACTTAAGAATCGCAAGGCTTTTCCAAAACAAGAAAAACCTCGTTATCTCGGCGCTGGACCACGTCATGGAATACGGTGACCAGCCCGGCATCGAAGATCCCGCGGCGGCCATCCGCAACTGCATGGGCACGGACGCGCTCCTCATGTCGCGTTTCATGCTGAGCCGCAATTCCGGCCTCATGGGCGGTTCAGGGGCGCCCCTTCCGGTTGTGAGGATCAACTGGTCCTCTTCGTTCTATTATCCGCTGGACTACCGCACCGGGTACACCTGCATCGCCACGACCGTGGACGACGCGGTGCACGCCGGCGCGCACGCGGTCATCTGCTCATTGTTCCTGGAGGAGAAGGGGAATGAGGAGCTGGAAACGGAGAACGTCCGGCTCTTTTCCGAAGTCGTCCGCCAGAAGGAGCGCCTGGGCATCCCCCTGATCGGGGAATGCTACGTGGTGGAGCACAAGGATCTCACGGCGGAACAGCTGCACGCAAAGGTGAAAAGGGTCACGCGCGTGGCGGCGGAGCTGGGGGCGGACCTGATCAAGTGTTTTTTCACAGGGGAGCGTTTTCACGAGGTCGTGCGGAACGTACCCGTGCCCGTTTTCACGATTGGTGCGGAAAAACTTTCGACGGACCTCGCGGTACTGAAAAAGGCAAAGGACAGCGTGACACAGGGTGCGCGGGGAATCATATTCGGAAGAAATATCTTCTTGGCGGAGAAGCCCGCCGAGCTCATCGCCGCCTTGAATGAAGTCATGAATGACGGACGCGACCCCCAGGACGCGGTCAGGGCCCACGGGCTTCGATAGAGGAGGGAGGGGCGCGATGGCGGAGCTGTTCGAGATCAAGTCGGTGGACCGCAAGGTCTACCAGGAATCGCTGCAGGACTTCCTTCCGGCGGAGATCATAGACGCGCACACGCATGTCTGGAAGGCGGAGCACCAGAGGCTCCGCGACGACGCTTTCTCCCGGGTTGTGAGCTGGCCGTCGCGGGTGGCGAAAGACAACTCCGTCGAGGACCTCGTCGAAGGGTATCGTCTCCTGTTCCCCGGCAAGTCGGTGACCCCCCTGATGTTCGCAAGCGTCTACGATGCGGACACAATCCACGAGATGAACGGCTACGTGAGCGAATGCGCCGCCCGGACAAGATACCCCGCCCTCATCTACGCCCACCCTACCTGGACTGGAAAGGAGCTGGAGAAGCGCATGAGGGACGGGAAATTCCTTGGCGCGAAAGTCTACCTCAACCTGTCTGCCGCCTACATTCCTGAGAAGGAGATAAGGGTTTTCGACTTTCTCCCGCCGCACCAGCTGGACGCCCTCAATCGCGGCGGTTGCGTTGTCATGCTGCACATCCCCCGTGACGGAAGGCTGCGCGATCCGGTCAACCTCGCGCAGATGCTGGAGATTGAGAAGAACTGGCCCCGGGTGAGGGTGATCATCGCGCATGTGGGGCGCGCGTACTGCGACGAGGACGTGGGTGATGCGTTCCAGCGGCTTTCCGTGACCAGGAACATGGTCTTTGATTTCTCCGCCAACACCAATGACCGTGTTTTCGAGGGCGCCCTCCGTGCCTTCGGGCCGGAAAGATGCCTCTTCGGGAGCGATATGCCGATCACGCGGATGAGGATGAGCCGTATCTGCGAGGGAGGACGGTACATCAACGTCGTACCCCGCGGTCTCTACGGTGACGTCTCGGCTGACCGGAACATGCGGGAGTCCGACCCGCCGGAGTCCGACCGCACCACCTTCTTCATGTACGAGGAAATCCTGGCGATCCGGAAGGCCGTCGAGCGGATAGGGCTTCGCAAGGCCGACGTCGAGGCGATCTTCCAGAAAAACGCGAAGAGATTCCTCAAGCTCTGAGGGGACGATGACCACACCCTGGATTCCGGAAACCCGGTTAAAGTCCGCGCTCCAGCGCAACGAGGCGTTCTGGAGAGGAGAGCTGGAAGAATACCCTCTCCTCTGGGTCACGGTGCCCGGCGCGGCACCGGGCACTCCTCCCGTGGCACCCCCGTCCGACGAGGAGCAGTGGACGAACGTTGACTACCAGATCACGAAGACCGAGCACGCTCTCTCCCACACGTACTTCGCCGCGGACTCTCTGCCGATTCACAATCCGTGGCTGGGGCCGGACCAGTTTGCCGCATGGCTCGGCGGCGGACTTTCGTTCAGCACCAGGGACAACACATCCTGGACGAAACCTTTCATCGAGGACTGGGCGGATTTTACCGATTTCAGAATCCGGCCGGACAACCGTTGGTGGCGCGCGTACCTCGCGATCCTGCGCGCATCCGTCGAGCGGGGGAAGGGCCGGTGGGTCACCGCATATCCTGATCTGCACACCGGCATCGACGGCCTCGGGGCGATGCGCGGGCCCGAGCGCCTCATGCTGGACCTCGTGACGGATCCTGCCGTCATCGTCCGCGCGATGGGGCAGATGACCCGGCTGTGGAAAGAGATTGTCGACACCGTGTCCGACCTCATCCTCCCGGGCGGGCAGGGCACGACCAACTGGACGTACGGCTGGAGCGCGGAGCGCTTCATCTGCGTCGGGCAGAACGATTTCTCCTGCCTCATCAGCCCCGCCATGTTCGACCAGTTCGTGCTGGATGACACGCGCGCCTCCTGCGAGCACGTGGAGCGGAGCATCTATCACCTGGACGGTCCCGGTGCGCTCCAGCATCTGCCGCGAATCCTCGAGCTGGAGAGCCTGGACTGCGTGCAGTGGATCCAGGGGGCCGGCGCGCCCCTTCCATCGGAATGGCTGAGCCTTCTTCGCCGCATCCAGGACGGGGGCAAGAGCGTGCAGCTCATGTACTCGGGAGCGCACGGCGGGAAGGCCGACTTCAGGCACGAGATCGATGCCTTATGCGGCGCCCTGGATCCCACCCGGCTCTTCATCGCCGCCGATGTCGACTCTGTGGAGAAAGCGGATTACATTGTCCAGCATGCGCGGGAAGTCTGCCGAGCCGCTCGCAGCAAGCCCTTATGACAATGCCACGCCGCGGTGAGCGAATCGCTCAATTCTGTCTAATTTGTGATGGGAGGTGACTGGTTTGATCAGCGCGCGGGTCCTATTTTGCTTGACATCTGCAAATGCCTATGTTCTCATTGACTTTGCGATGAAAGGTTGTCTGAACCAAATTTTCTCAACCAACAGGAGGTATTCATGAAGATTCTCAGGAGGCTTCTGATCACAATCGTCCTGCCGCTCCTTCTGCCCGTCATGGGTCACGCGGCTCCGGCGACAGTGAAGTTCATGTCCAGTGACGCCGACCTTCCCGCGGCCTTTGTCGAGAAGTTCAACAAGGAAAACCCTGACAAGATCACGATTGTCAGGACCGAGCCGGATTACACGAAGATGATCGCGGAAGCTGCATCGGGAAACGCTTCGGACCTCATCAACATCGGTGAAGGCTCCGATCTTGCCTACTATGTCCCCCGTGGCCTCTTCAAGGACATCACGTCGTATCTGCAGAAGAGCAAGGTCCTCAAGATGTCCGACATTGACCTGCTCGGGAACGTCAATTACCAGTTCGACGGCAAGGACTTCGGCAAAGGTCCGTGGTACGGGTTGACGAAGGACTACAACAACATCGGCGCCATCACCTACAACAAGGAAATGTTCAAGGCGGCTGGCATTCCCTTCCTGAGCGAGACGGTTCCCATCACGTACGACGAGATGTACGCGCTGGCCAAGAAGCTGACGAAGAAGGATGGCTCGGGAAAAGTGACGACCTGGGGATATGACATCGGCACCGGCTGGTGGAAATTCCTCGCTTCGGACATGGCGTACATGTCGGGGCTCAATGTCTTCAAGGACGCCGACAAGTCGATCATGAACGACGACCCGAAGATGAGCAAAATCTGGAAGTACTTCGCGCAGATGTTCGTGGACGGCGTTGTCCCGAACGTGAAGAACCCGGCGCCAAGCTGGGCCGGCGCGAATTTCCAGTCTGACCGGGTGGCCATTGTGCAGCTGGGGTACTGGTTCGGCGCGCAGCTCCGATCGAACCCCGGGTTCGAAAAGAAGTACGGGTGGGCCCCGACACCGGTCCTCGTCAAGGGTGGACCCAGGGTCACGAACACCCTCGGCGCCACCGGCGTCGTCATGTATGCCAAGACCAGGGTGCCTGACCAGGCATTCAAGGTCTTCGAGTGGTACATCGGCGGGGACTACGGCAGGGAGCGCGCAACGACAGGCTGGGGCATTCCGGCGCTGAAATCGCTGGAGCCTCTGCTCCCGGAAGCGAACGCGTACGACAAGTCGCGCAAGATGATCGCCCTGGATGACGCGAAGTACTTCAAGCCATGGCAGACCTCGGGCTGGACAACCGCGCCCGCCTGGGATCCCATATGGACGAAGAACGCGGAGGCGCTCGTGAAGGGCGAGATCACGATGGACAAGTTCGTCGACAACTGGTATTCCGGTTTGAACAAGCTCTTCGCGGACGGGAAGGCCGAGCTGGGCCGATAACGCGGCAACGCTTCGAGGGCCGCACCCGCCTGGTGCGGCCCGTTTTTTAGTGTGCACTCTGGGGGGGACGTCATGGCAGCGATCACGCGACTGGGAGCCTCGCCGCTGGAGCGGCACAAGAGAGTATCTTTCTACATCTTCCTGGCCCCCTGGCTCCTCGGTTTCCTGTTGCTCCAGGTCGTGCCTATCGCCTGGGGGTTCGTGATCTCCCTGACGAACCGCTCCGCTTTTCCGGTTGAGATCAAGTTCGTCGGGTTGAAGAACTACATCACCCTCTTCAAGGACACGGAGGTCCTGAGCTCGTACTGGGTGAGTTTTGTCTACACGGTTGCAAACACCCTGATCGGGGTCGTGACAGGCTTCATTTTCGCGCTTCTCCTGGACCGCGAGCTTCCCGGTCGAGGTTTCTTTCGCACGATCCTCTACTTCCCCTACATGATTCCGCTTGTGGCGGTGGGCTGGATCTTCCGGATCTTCCTTGAGAGGGACACGGGTTTCCTGAATATCCTGCTTGTGCGTCTGGGCCTTCTCAGCACGGGCGTGCCATGGATGCAGCAGAGTCCCATGGGATCCATCCTGCTGCTTTCCTTCTGGCAGGCAGGTTGGAGCATGATCATCTTCCTTGGAGCCCTGTCCACGGTGCCCCGCGAGCTCTACGAGGTGGCCACGATCGACGGCGCGGGATATGGCCGCCGCATGCGCCACATCATGCTTCCGCTCATCAGCCCCTTCATCTTCTTCCAGCTCGTCATGAGCTTCATCTACGCCATGCAGGCGTTCATCCAGCCCTACATCATGAACCCCCGCGTCATCCGCGGCAACTGGGTCATGCTCAACCCGCCGCCCAACGACATCTTCTTCGTGATGTCCCGCGCGTACTACATCATCAGCGGCCAGCACAAGTTTGCCTACGGCATGGCCATGCTCTGGGTCCTCTTTGCCTTCGTCCTCGTGCTGACGATCCTGTTCGTCAAGTTCGGCGGCTTCTGGGTGTATACGGAAGCGGACGAGAAGAGGTAGGGCATGAACATCGAGGCTCGAAACCGGCTGTCCGCAACATTCAGGTTCATAGTGCTTGCGATCTTCGTGGTTGCATTCTTCCTGCCCCTGGTCAGCATGGTGGTCACATCGCTGAAGAGAATGGACGAGCTCTACCATCTCCCCGCCAAGGTCTTCCCCGAGAAGCCCGTCTGGGAGAACTACGTGCTGGCGTGGACCCTGGTGAATTTTGGCAAGTACCTCGTGAACAGCCTGATCCTCACGATCCTGTACGCCGTGCCTGCAATCATGAGCAGCTGCTTCGCCGGCTACGCGTTTTCCCGGTTCCAGGTGCGGGAATCAAGGGCCTTCTTTCTGCTCGTGCTCTCCACGCTCATGATCCCCGTCATGGTGACGATCATGCCGCTGTACATGGTGATGTCCAGGGTCGGGTTCGTGAATCAGAGGGGCCTCTGGTTCATCTGGGGACTTTCGGGCATCCCCTTCATCATTTTCCTTTTCCGTCAGTTCTTTTCCACTATTCCGAACTCATTCGAGGAATCGGCGCGGATGGACGGGGCGGGCCGTTTCCAGATCTTCTTCCGGATCATGTTCCCCCTTGTGCAGACCGGCGTGATCGTAGCGGGAATTTTCGCGTTCCAGTGGTCGTGGTCCGAGTTCCTGATGCCGGTTCTCTTCCTGAGCGATGAGAAAAGCACCCTTGCCATCAAGATCGCAATGAGCTACGCCGACCAGAAGGAAAACGTGTTGTACAATATCGGGATGGCGGGCATCGTCTACTACACCCTGCCGCTTGTCTTCATTTTCTTCGCGCTGCAGAAGCGTTTCGTTGCCGGCCTCCTGGCTGGCGGGTTGAAGGGCTGAGCACCTGCCCGGCCCGACAACGCGATGACCGGCATGCACGTGGATCCCGCGTTCTACCAGGAGCGAATCGCTCCGTTTCTGCCCCCGAGAGTCCTCGATTTTCACGCGCACGTGTGGCGGAAGTCCGACTGGCACGCGGTGCCATGGAAGAGCGGGGCGCGCGGCGGCACCTACATGGTGGCCGACGAAGACTACCCCGTGGAGCGCCTCTCCGAAGACGGGCGCAGGTGCTTCCCGGATCGGGAGTACCGCGCCGTCTGTTTCGGCTATCCAACGCCCTCGGCGGACAATGAGAAGGACACCAAGTACGCTGCCTATGCCGGAGCAACGCACGGCATGTATCCCCTCATGATTGTCGGCTCGCCTCTGGGCGTCCCCGCGGACGTGATCCGACAGCGGCTGGAGGCGGGCAGGTTCCTGGGGTTCAAGGTGTACCTGCCCTGGCACGGCGATGACTACGGCCGAACGACTATCCAGGAGATGCTGGGGCCGAATGAAATGGATATCGCTCAGGATCTCGGGCTCGTGGTCCTCCTCCACGTCCCGCGCACCGGCCGGCTGGCCGATCCCGAGGTCCAGGAAGGCGTGCGATGGCTGAGCGAGGGCTGGCCGGGCGCGAAGATCGTGCTCGCACACTGCGGCCGCTGCTACATGCCCTCCGAAATGGAGCGCGCGATCGGCTCCTTGAGAGATCTCTCCAACGTCTATCTCGACTCGTCCATGGTGATGGATGAGACCGTCCTTCGGATGGTCTTCGACGGGATCGAGAGCTCCCGTGTCCTTTTCGCCACCGATTTTCCCGTTGCGGCAATGGTGGGAAGGCGGGTGCGCGTGGCGGATCACTGGGTGGACGTGGTAACCAGCGACGCCCCGGCAAGCGCTTTCCGCGTGCGGGCAGAGGGCATCAGTGCGACGTACATGGCACAGGAAATCGCGCTTGCGGTTGTCACTGCCGGGAGGGCCGCCGGCCTGAGAGAGGAGAGGATTCGGCAGGTCTTCTTTGAAAACGGGATGAGCGTCCTTCGGAGCGTGAGAAACGGGTCCGCGGTGAAGCGGGTGGAGGAGGCCTGGCGGGCATGACTTCCCGGGAGAGCAC
>PMZS01000386.1 GCA_003170115.1 Spirochaetaceae bacterium | reverse complement strand
GCCAAGCACGACGTCTTCCTCATGGAAGCGTTCATGTACCGCTGTCACCCGCAGATGTCCCGGTTGGCGGAACTGATACACGGCGGGGCAATCGGGGAGGTGCTCGTGATCCGTTCAGCCTTAAGCTTCGAGGTCCCCTTCAATGAAAACTCGCGGCTGTTCAACAAGGCGCTGGGCGGAGGAAGCATCCTGGACGTCGGGTGTTACCCGGCTTCCATGGCGCGCTTCATCGCCGGCGCCGCCGTCGGAAAGCCATTTGCGGACCCGATTCGCGTACGGGCATGCGGCAGGATCGGACCCAGCGGAGTCGACACATACGCGGCGGCGACGGCGGAGTTCCCTCGCGGAATCATTGCCGAAATCGCCTGCGGCATCGGCTGCCAGATCCCGATCGAGGTCACCGTCTACGGCACGAAGGGCCGGCTTTCCGTGCCGAATCCCTGGCTGCCCTCTTCCCCCGCGCGTACCGCGCTGAAGCCTTTGCCGATGGACACTCGCTGGCCGTCCGAAAAGATCGTCCTCCAGTCCAGCGGGAAGCCCGAGCCCACGGACATCGTTGTCACCGCAGACCGGGACCTGTACGCCTACGAAGCCGACACCGTGGATCGGCATATCGCGGACCGGCAAGCTCCTGCCATGAGCTGGGAAGACAGCCTTGGGAACATGAGTCTCCTGGACCGCTGGCGCAAGGAGATCGGTCTCACCTATGAGCAGGATACCAGCCGATGATATCTTGAACGCATTGAACGTCGGGGAGGCGCCGGATACGCGCCCGTTGTCATTTTCTTGCGATCATGCCACGGACTGCGCATGTTAGAACCTGTTGTCCAGATTCTGAAGGCACAGGGTTGTTCCCAGGGCCGCAAGAGTCTCAAAGTACGCATACCGCCCGCTGCCGTATTCGCCGAGATGATACAAGGGCATGCCGAGCTCGTTCATCATCGAGATTTGCTTCTCGAACCCATCCACGGTGCAGACGATTGAAAAGATGCCCTCACCCCTCTTTTCAAGGTGTTCCGCCCAGGGAGAGTTTCCATCCATTGGCTCGATGAGCTCGAGGGTCACGGAACCCATGGCGATGTTGGCCAGCCGCACGAGTCCGGAGATCCGCTTCCCGTGGAACTCCGTGACGGCCTTCGAATCCGGCGCCGGGGGTGAAGGGGACACGACCTGCGGCCGCGCGATTCCGAAGAGCGCGACGAATGAATCGACCTTTTTTTCAATGTCGTGGACGACAAGGACGATCTTGACAAGACTGTGGTTCTGAAGGTGGTCCATTGGAATCTCCTCACACTGGACCATGCCCTCCAATTGACTATTCGTCAATGAGGAGTACCATCGCCATGAAAGGAGAAGGGAGTGGCCGATCGGGCCCATCGGAGAAAGATAAACAGCGTTGAAATCGCACGGCTTGCCGGTGTGGCACGCAGCACGGTGAGCAAAGTGCTCAACGGATACCCTCATATCGCCGTCGCAACGCGCGATCGGATCCTCCGGGTGGTCCGTGCATACGGGTACTACCCCGACTATTCCGCGCAGGTGCTTGCGGGGAAGCGGACCGACACGCTGGGGCTTTTCTTTTTCTGCGCCGGGCACTTTTCGGAGGACGTGCTGGCCGACTTCATGATTTCCAGCGTCATTGAAAACGCCGCCGCATTCGGATACCACACGCTTGCATACGTCGTCCGCGGTCCCGAGGACGGCGCGACGCGTGGCTCCCTCAAGGGGGCCTTCTACGAGCGCAGGATTGCTGCCGGCATTTTCATCGGAGCACGAAATCGCGAACCTCTCATCGATCAGCTCGTGGCTGACGGTCATGTCGTCGGCGTTTTCGATCAACGGCCGCAAAGGCGCCCCGAGCCAAACAGGGTGGTGGCAAATTTCGACGACATGGGCACGAGCCGGGCAGTCATTGACTACCTGGCGTCCCTTGGCCACCGGCAGATCGGCATCATCCACGGCGACCGCGCCCGCAATGCAGGAATGATGAAGTATCGAGGCTTTCTCGCCGGAATGCAGGCGAACGGCCTGCCGATCCACGAGAAATGGATGAAGGGCGGCGACTTCCAGAGCGAAGGGGGCTACCGGGCGATGCGCGCGCTCCTTGAGGCCGACAAGCGCCTGCCCACTGCCATCGCCACCGTGAACGACAATACCGCTTTCGGCGCCATGAGGGCCATCGCGGAGTTCGGGCTGCGGATACCGGAAGACATCAGCATTATCGGGATTGATGGACATCCCTTCTGCCAGTTTTCCCGCCCGTCGTTGACAACCTTCGAGTACGATTTCCATGCCACGATGCGGGGATTGATCTCGGCCGTCATTGGTATTGTGACCGGAAAGGCTCAAAAGGAAGCTCTCCGGCAGGTGTATTCCGCACACCTTGTGGAGCGGCAATCCTGCAGCCGAATCACGGGGGCTTGAAAAGGAGGCCGTGCTGCGGGCGGCCATTTTTCAACCTTGCAATGTTGACTTTTCATGGTATACTCCTGACGCCATGAGAGCGAGGGTGGGTACATGGCGCGATTAGGAACGCGCGTTCCTAATACACCAGGCAACAGCTTCATCCACAGGCACGCTGCCTACATCGCGGTCGTGCCCGTGTTGCTTGTCGCATTGTGCTTCTATTTCGGATCGACTGTCTGGTCACTGGTAATGTCGCTGACCGCAAGCAAGATCTTCCCCGATATGCATTTCGTCGGCCTGCGTCAGTATCTGCGGCTGTTCAACGACGACTTGTGGATTCTCTCGCTGCACAATCTGGTCTTCTTCGTCCTCGGCAGTCTCGGCAGCCTCGTCCTGGGTTTCATCCTCGCCGTTCTCCTGGACGGAAAGGCCGTGGGGGAACGGGTTTTCCGGACCGTCTATCTCTATCCCCTTGCCATTTCCCTGATCATCACGGGGCTCGTCTGGCAATGGTTGTTCAATCCCTCCATGGGCTTGCAGCAATTTTTCCGCGACCTGGGCCTGAAAAATTTCAACTTCAACTGGGTCGGAGACAAAAGCAAGGTCATGTACGCCCTCATCCTGGCGGCGGTCTGGCAGAGCGCGGGCTTCTACATGGTGCTTTCCTCTTCGGGGATCAAGAGTATCGACAGCGAGATCTGGCAGGCGAGCAGGATCGACGGGATATCGAAGCTGAGGATGTACTTCGAAGTGATCATCCCCATGATGAAATTCACCTTCCTCACCGCCTTCGTTCTGTTGTCCATCGGCGCGGTGAAGGCATACGACATCATAGTCGCGATGACCAACGGGGGCCCGGGCGGTCACTCGGAGCTGCCGTCGTACTACATCGTTGATATGTATATGTACAGGCACAACATCGCCGTTGGCGCCTCGGGCTCGACGATCCTGCTTCTCCTGGTCGTCGTATTCATGATTCCTTTCGGTGTCGTCAATCTCATCTTGAAAAAGAGGAAATAGCCGCATGCGCATCGCACCCGAAATCCTTGGCGTGATGGCTTCTCCCAACAGGATACCGCTGAAGAATCCCCTGTCGAAGATCGTTGGGTACCTCGTCCTCATCGTCTTCGCCGTCATGTTCCTGATGCCTCTCTACGTGATGATCGTGACGTCGCTCAAACCCATGGACGAGATCCGCATGGGGCACATCTTCGCGCTTCCGCTGAAGCCGAGCATCGAGGCCTGGGACATCGCGTGGAACAAGGCCGCCAGCGGCTTCCTGAACAAGGGGCTGAAATCGGGCTTCTGGAACTCCGTGCGCATTCTCGTGCCGAGCCTGCTCATGTCTGTGGCGATCTCTTCGATCTGCGGGTACGCGCTGGCGTGCTGGACCGTGAAAGGAGGGGGTCTCCTCCTCTCGTGCCTGCTCGTCTGCGCCTTCGTCCCCTTCCAGATCATCATGTATCCGCTCATCAAGATGACGTCGTTCGTCAAGCTCTACAACACTTCCTTCGGCGTATCGGTCGTACACACGATCCTGGCTATACCCATCCTGACGATGATCTTCAAAAACTTCTTTTCCTCCATCCCGACGGACCTGATCAAGGCTTCCCGGGTGGACGGCGGGCGCTTCCTCGGCACGTTCCTGCACGTCGTCCTGCCGCTTTCGCCGAACATCATGATCGTCATTGCCATCCTCCAGATCACGGGGATCTGGAACGACTTCCTCGTCGGCCTGACCTTTGCCAACGTGACGGCCTACCCCATGACGGTCAACCTGAACAACATCACGCAAACGCAGACGGGGGTCCGTGTGTACAACGTCTACATGGCGGCGGCAATGCTGACCGCCATCCCGCCCCTGGTCATCTATTTCATCTCCGGGAAATTGTTTGTCCGCGGCATTACCGCAGGCGCGCTGAAAGGATAAGGAGAACCTGGATGTCACAGGTCGCGGTGAAGCATGTCGACAAGGTCTACCAGGGCAAGAACCACGTTCTCAAGGATCTCAGCCTCGAGATCAACTCGGGAGAGTTTCTCGTGCTGCTCGGACCCTCGGGCTGCGGGAAGACGACGCTGCTCAGGATCGTGGCGGGGTTCTACGATCCCGACGGGGGCCGCGTCTTCTTCGGCGACGCCGACGTGACGGACCGGCCGCCGTACCAACGCAACTGCGGCATGGTGTTCCAGAACTACGCCCTGTGGCCGCACATGACGGTGCTGGAGAACGTGGCGTGGGGCCTGGCGATTCGCGGCATCGGCCGGCGCGAGCGGAGGAGCCGCGCGCGGGAGATGCTGGCCGCCGTCCAGATGGCCGAGTACGCCAAGCGCAGGCCGACGCAGCTTTCGGGCGGCCAGCAGCA
>PMZS01000088.1 GCA_003170115.1 Spirochaetaceae bacterium | reverse complement strand
GTACTTCTACGACAAGTACACTCTCTCGTGGGCCATTCTTCCTGCTTTTGGCAATACCTTCTATGGGCTTGGCAGCTGGCTCCAGGGCGATTATCGCGGCGGATTGTTGTGCACTGGCTGCATGCTGGGAGGGGCTATCCTCTTTGTCGGGGCCGGGGGGAACTCAAGCTCCGGTAGTGGCCAGTTGACCGCCCCTAAGGCCATCGGGGGAGTTGCGATGGTGGTGGGCTTGATTTCTGGATGGGTATTTCCGTTCCTTTTCCAAGGGGATAACAACTCCAAGCTCAAGACCGCCTTGCACTACTTCCCGTAGTCGCTGGGAGTCGCGAGCAGGTAGCGTCGGTTCGCTCCGCAGGGAGCAGATGCTCTGTTCGGCTGGTCCGCCCACACCGCGAGCCGGTCATTCGAAGACTCTACAGACAGGGCGGCAAGATATGCAGGAAGCCTGAGGAGTCCGAACGCACGCAAGATCAGTCTTGACTGGGGAGTCCTGAGCCGCTGGCTTGGCTCCCGACCCGCACGCGAAAGCGTCATCGAGCCTCGCAAGGTTTCGGCGGACTATCCTAGTCCTGCAACTCCCAGACGTATGCTCCTTTCGCAATGACTGCCTTGTCCAAAGATATCTCCACGTGAACCAAGCCTCGGCCATTGTACCCAACCCACGAGTAAACATGGTTCCAGCCGGGCTGGATCACCACATCAATGCTTCGACTATTGGTATCTGATTTGGATTGTCGCTTAAAAACAAGAGAAATGGTTCGCGTGTGATCAGAGGGCTCAAAAGACAAATGTATCTGGGTATAGACAGAGCGAAAGGGAAGTGAATGGTCGAACATGACGCCGTACTTTCTTTCGTTGAGAGCAGGGGCTTTGTCGTTGCCCGGGAAATAGCTGAGGCCTTCGACTTTGGCCTCAAAAACCTCATTGCTGTCTATTGCTCTGGCCTGGAAAACAAACGGAGTAATGATCTCGCGCCCTACACTGACGGTCTTGGGTGAAGGTATGAGAACATTCCTGGACATGTATTCGCTTGGCAGCACGGAGAATTCAACATTGCTCCCCGGTTCTCCCCGCACTGCCTGCCCGAAGTCCTGCAGATTCATGTCCTTTGTTGGAGCGCCGCCCACTTTGGTGATGAGGTCACCCGGCTTGATGCCAGCCTTCTCTGCAGGGCCCTGCACGAACACTCGCGAGACAAACATGCCATCCTGAACCTTCTCGACGCCTATCCCTACGCCCGAAAACACCAGGTCCGCGGCAAGCTTTCTTGAGAGTGCTGTCTTGGTACCAGCGTTCTCGCTAATGTCGACATCATAGGTTTGATAACCCAGCAGCCTCATCTCAACTCGGTGCACGATCCCCGGCTCCAATTCTACGACCAAAGGAGACACGCCCTGCCTGACGCCATCCACGAATACTGTCGCTCCAGAAGGATTCGAGCTGACATCAAGATAGCCCTTCGACCACGGCAGCCAGCGTGTCGTCTCACTGCGGTTGACTGTCACCTTTCCGCTGATCTGTGGGAGTCCGGGGCAGCTCGCCTGTACATCGTAGTCGCCGGTTGGCAATTGCTCCATTCCTGTTCCTGCCACGCTTTTCTGCCCGATTTCTGCGCCGCGAATCGTGGCTGCGGCCTCCCTTGGCATTTCAAAGGCGAGAGTTCCCATACTGCGCGGAAGGGCCAGTGACGCATTTGCCGTTTCCCCATCTGAGATCGAAACTGTGATGTTCGCCGAGTCGTGCCCCGGCATCCGCCCGGAGAGTACCACCGTACCAACAGGCAGGACTCGCAGGCTGACGGGAGCCTGCCCTACGTCCTTTCCGTTGACCGTAATCGCTGCTCCCGAAGGGTCGCTCTGCACGGCAAGCGATCCGAACGCAAGGTGTGTGCCACTCAAGGTGTCCAGGAGTGATGCCACCATTGTGTCGATCACGTCGAAAATACCGAGAACACTCTTCGAGGAGCCATTCTGTACAGTGGTTATTTTGTCGCGCTTCCGGTCATAGACCTCCAAACTGAAGCCGTATCCCCCCGCGGTTGTAGCTTCGCCGCGGCCGAGGATCGCCTGATCTATGCGATTCCTGCGGCAGTCTGCACGCACGCGATCCAGATCGATAGCCGGGTCTGCCGCTGGAAGTCGTACGACTTCATAGTGCTGTAGGACGCTCAATCCCAGTTCCACGCTGTCTGCAACTGTAGAAAGGGCTCCAACGAGTGCAGCGTCCTCTTTCTGCGCCACTGGCTGGTACAGCGCAATGCGGGTCCTCGCAGCATCAGCCTGCGCGTAGAGTGACGAAACGGCGCACATGCCTGTCAGCAGGACAAGAGCCAGGCCTTGGATTGTCGCGTTCAGGAAAGGAACACGTCCTGTCTCCATGACTTCCACTCCCCGGGCGCTCTCAGGATGCTCGCCGAGTGCGCGTCCAACTTGTGCAGAGGATGTCACACCAGGAGGGAAAATGAAAGAACGTCAACGCGCGAAGGGCTTGCAGTATCTACTTTGAAGTTGCACGGCAAGGCACGGAAGGACTTGCAGGGACGTGGGCCGACGGGGCAGGGGCCAGGGCTCATAACCCGGCGGGCACAGGGTCAAAGCAAAAGTCGGCGAACGGTGTCCAATTCAGGTCGGCGCTCCTGATAGCAGGATTACTGTTCTTGATGAACAAGCTCTAACGCCCCGGGGCAATCGATGACCTCTTCCGAAACTTGAGCACGGGCTCGCCATTCGCCGGTACTGTATGATGCACCCTTACCCATCCTACAAAAGATCGTTCACGGCTGCTCAGCTCCAAGCGGTCTCGGAAAGATTGCTGGGCCTGTTACCAAGCCGAAAGCATAGCTGGCATTGTCCGCGAGCAACCACTTCAGTCGCCCGGCCCGAGATGGCTCACCCGGCTCCCGGCTTCGCACCTCTAGTTCCATCCTCCTTGTTGAGCGGCAAGAGAGCAGACACTGCCCCAGTAGTTTCTTGCTCCCGTCGCTCTGGCTTGCCAGTGACGGCGAAGATCGATTCCCGAACATTTCGGACCACTGCCAAGTCCTCGGGAAAGGCATGGGTGTGTGAGAGATTGGTCCGCTCGCTCGAATGACCGACAATTCTCTGGAACTTGCCGCCATCGATTTTTCCGCGCATCAGGGAGTTGAAAGTGTGCCTCGTGCTATGCCATACGAGACGACGCTCTCGTCTCACCGCTTCGACAATTCCAATTCTCCGCAGCGCCTTGTAGAAGGCGTTTTGCAGAACGTGCTTGTTTATGGGTAGTTCGCGACAATACCCCCTAAAGACTAGGTCATCGAGTTCGTGGCATCGGCTTTCCGTCATGATCGCCTCCAGCTCTTTCGCCACATTGGACGGTATGGGAACCACGCGCTCGGAGTTCCACTTTGCGTCCTTGCCCGTGCAGCTCCTCCCAACTCCCGGTGACCGCCACAAAGTCTTCGTGAATGTCCCGGACTCGAAGCGCTCGTACCTCGCCCATTCGAAGGCCGGACGCTATTCCCAGAAATGCCGCGGCGAACGGAGGCCGCGCTCCCTCCCACAATGCTTGAAGGGCACCGGGTCCGAAGAGAAGCCGAATCTCTGGCGGGAATAGAATGCCGCGTAGTTGGGGATGCTTTGCAAGGCGCTCAAGCCCCGAGGCGTTACTGCGAAGGACCGCGAGAAGTGTCCGCCCCGAGCCAGGCGCCTGGTGATGTAGTCGCCGTCGTAGTTCCAGAAGCAATCA
The DNA here is from genome assembly GCA_003170115.1 of Spirochaetaceae bacterium. GTDB lineage: Bacteria > Spirochaetota > Spirochaetia > SZUA-6 > Fen-1364 > Fen-1364. The sequence goes on along the minus strand of PMZS01000088.1, from coordinate 6,827 downwards.
GCAAAGGTGCCAAAGAGTGCGCCGCGCTTCCCTGGGGTGATGATGTGCCCCTTGGCCAACTCGGCATCTGCCCAATTCGCGGCCGCTGCCCGGGAGGTCTGGTGGGAGGCGACCGCAGGAAGGTACCGGCTATCCTCACTGCGGAATCGGACGTAGAAGTAATACTCGCTCTTCTTTTTTTTTGATCGTCGCTTGTAGATCGAATAGGGACGCTGCGAACGTTCCATAGCCTCCTCCTTGCCCCCCTGGAGGTGCCACTTCTCAGTGTGACACTCAGGGTGACACGTTGATGCTTTTTGGAAGGTCCGATTTCGTTATTACAGCGCCCGACGAGAGTCGAACTCGTAGCTCCAGCTTGGAAGGCTGGGGTATTACCGTTATACGACGGGCGCGTATGCGAGCTAATCTACCAGCGCCAATTCGAAAGGTCAACAGTCGTCGTCGTAGTTGTCATTGTAGTCATCGCCAGCGCGGCGCGCTATAGTCGGATGCGCACATCGAACCAGTGAGGAGGGCAGCGGATGGGGACCCGGGGTGAAGTCTTTTCCTCGAAAGCCAATACGGCCAAGCGGACATATTTTTTCAACGTGAAGGAAAACCGGACCGGTGACCTCTTTCTGAACATCGTGGAGAGCAAGAAAAGCGAGGAGGACCGGTTCGAACGCCGTACCGTCATCGTGTTCAAGGAGGACATGGCGTCGTTCCTGGAAGCCTTCCAGGCGGCGGTCTCATACATCAAGGGGCACTGACCCTGAATGTCCGGCGCTGGATGGCCGACGGCCCCAGCCGGAGGACCAGCCGCCGGTGTTCCGCGGTCGGGTAGCCCTTGTGCTTGTCGAAAAGGTAGGCAGGCTCCTGCCGCGCGTACTCTTCCATCCATGCATCGCGGGCGGTCTTGGCGAGAATCGAGGCCGCCATGATTTCAGGCACTGAAGCGTCACCCTTCACGACGGCGGTGGCCGGTATGCCGCAGGCGGGGCAGTACAGCCCGTCGACCAGCAGCTTGTCGGGCCGGAGCGAAAGGGCCTCCACCGCGCGGGACATGGCCAGCAGGGTGGCACGAAGGATGTTGATCTCATCTATCTCTACGTGTGTCGCCCAGCCCAGCGCCCAGCATGTGGACAGGGCGCGGATGATCCCTGCCGCCTCCTGCCGGCGCGTGGGAGAGAGGACCTTCGAGTCATCCAGGATCTCACGGGGGAAATCATTGGGGAGGATCACGGCGGCGGCGGTGACGGGCCCGGCAATCGGCCCCCGTCCGGCTTCATCGATTCCGCAGATCCTCGGTGCCGTGGCGTCCACGCGAACTCCTTGACCACCCCCACCAATGGGTGTTAACTACGGTGGCCATAGTAGCGAATCTTAACTGGGAGCGGAAGTGTTCTTAAAGACTCTTGAGATATTCGGCTTCAAATCCTTCGCAGACAAGGTGCAGATCGAGTTCACGGACGGGGTCGCGGCCCTCCTTGGGCCCAACGGATGCGGCAAGAGCAACGTCGTGGACGCGATGAAGTGGGTGCTCGGGGAGCAGTCTTCGAAGTCCCTCCGGGCGGAAAACATGGTCGATGTGATATTCGCCGGCTCCGAAACCCGCAAGCCCCTGGGGGTGGCAGAGGTGACGCTCCTCATGTCCAACCATGACGAGGTGCTGCCCCTGGAGCTGCCCGAGGTCTCCATCAGGCGCCGCCTCTACAGGTCCGGGGAGAGCGAGTATTTCATCAACAACAATCCCGTGAAGCTTCGCGAGGTGCGAGAGCTCTTTTTCGACACGGGCATCGGCAAGTCCGCCTACTCCATCATGGAACAGGGCAAGATCGACCAGCTCCTCTCCACCAAGCCGGAGGAACGGCGCTTCGTATTCGAAGAGGCGGCCGGGATCACTCGCTACCGCGTGAGAGGTCAGGAGGCCGGCCGCAAGCTGGAGAAGACGGAAGAGAACATGCGCCACGTCGAGGGTATTCTCGACGAAGTGCGGCGCAGCTACACGTCACTGAAGGCGCAGGCGGAAAAGGCGGAGACCTACCGCACCCTCCGTGAGCAGATCTTCGAGGTCGAGCTGGAGATCCAGCTCCTCCGCCTGAAGGGACTGCTTGAGGACAAGAAGAAGCGTGAGGCCCGGCTGAATGAGAAGGCCCGCGGCCGTGAGGAGATCACCCTCGCGATCACCAGCGTAAGCAACTCAATTGCCCGGCAGGTCGACCTGGTGAACTCCATGGAATCGCAGCTCGTGGAGTCACACAAGAAGCTGTACCAGCTGGACATGGAGAAGAACACGCGCGAGAGCAGGATCCGCATGTTCAAGGAGCGGATCACCGAGCTCGAGCGCGCCATTGAAGCCGACCGGGCCCGTGAGAAGAACATCACGCGCAAGATCGGGGAAATGGACGCCGAGACGGAACGGAAAAAGGCGGGACTCGCCGACCTGGCCGCGCGCATTGTGGAGACGGAGAAGAACATCCAGGGCTTCATCAGGGACATCGAGGGCTTCGCCGAGCGCGTGCGCACGAACGACGAGGAAACCCTCCGCAACGGGGAGAAGGCGAAGGAGCTGGACGCGGCCATCGAGGATCTCCGAATCCAGCTTCGGGCGATCACGGAGGACATCGTCACCCAGCTCGACGCGCGCCTGAAGGAGATGGGGTACTCTTCCGCCGAGCGCCGTTCCGTGGAGCAGTCAATCGCCGATACCCTGCAGAGCCTGCGTATCCAGCTTGGAGGCAAGGTGAGCCTTCTGGAGGATGCCTCCCAGGTGCAGAACACGCCGGCCGCCGCGCGCGAGAAGGTCGTCCAGGCCACCCTTGCCGTTTTGAAATCTTCCCTGGAGCGCCTGTCGGCCCTGGAAAAGCTCTTTGAGCGATATCGTACCTTCGCGCCGTCGTTCCTCGACGAGTTCCTGGCCCCGGAAGGCATCATTACGAAGAAGCGGGACATTGACGAACGCGTGAACCAGAACGCCGCGGGCGTCGTGCGGCTGCGCCAGAGAAACGACGAGCTGGCACGGGAGAACTCGGGCCTCCGCGAAAAGATCGAGGAATACCGGAAGACCCTCGAGGACCTGCGCGTCAATCTGGCGCGGGTCCAGACTCAGCGGACGGGACTGGAAGAGGAGATCGGCCGCCTGGCTCGCGAGCGCACCGAGCAGGAAGCGCTGAGGGGCGACGTCGGAGTGCAGATCATGGACACACTCGGTCGTGTAAAGGAGACACAGGAGCGAGCCACCGTTGCCGAGAAGGAAAGATTGGAGATCGAGGAGCAGGAAAAATCCGCGCGTTCCGCGCTCTCCGGGCTCGAGGGGGAGATTTCCACGCGCAACAAGGAGCTCAGCTCGAAAGAAGAGGAGCTGAAGCAGAAGAACGCTCTGCTCGCCCGTGCACAGTCGGAGATCGAAAAGATGCAGATCGAGGTCACCGAGATCCGCACCGAGATCAAGGACCTGCATGCAAGCTTCACCGAACGGTTTTCCCGGGACCTCTCCGAGTACGAGACGCGGATCCCCGACCTTCAGCCCAACCGCGACCTGCGTCCCCGGCTGGGAGAGCTGAGGGAGGAGATGCGCAAGCTCGGCCAGGTCAACCTCATGGCTCCGGAGGAGTTCGCCGAGGTCAAGGACCGCTTCGAGTTCCTCACCGGCCAGCTCGGGGATCTCACCCGCGCGCGGGAGGACCTGAAGAGGGTCACCACGGAAATCCGCACCGAATCCACCGAGCTTTTCCTGGACACGTACAACAAGATCAAGAAGAACTTCCATACCGTGTTCCGCCGCCTGTTCGGAGGTGGAAGGGCGGAGCTTCGCCTGGAGAATCCCGATGCGCCGCTGGAATCGGGCATCGAGGTGTTTGCCCAGCCTCCCGGCAAGAAGCTGGAGAACATCAACCTGCTCTCTGGCGGCGAGCGCTCGCTCACCGGCGTGTCGCTCCTCTTCGCCATCTACATGGTGAAGCCGTCTCCCTTCTGCCTGCTTGACGAAATCGACGCGGCGCTCGACGAGGAGAACGTGGGAAGGCTCACGAACCTCCTGAAGGAGTTCTCCGCGCATTCCCAGTTCATCGTCATCACCCACAACAAACGGACAGTCGCGGGGGCCGACGTCCTCTACGGCGTGACGATGGAGGAGTCAGGTGTCTCGAAGCTGGTTGCCATCAGGCTGGAAAATCGGGAGCAGGCTGAAGCAGCTCATCCGACTGCCGCGCGTTGAGGTGCTCGCCGTCGCAGGGGTTGCCCTCCTGGCGTTCGTGATCACCCTCGCCGTTCTCGCTTCCGCGGCGGCCGGCCAGTCGCGCCGCGCGGCTGCCCAGGCTCTTCAGGAAAGCGCCCGAGCAATGAAAAAGCCTCTTCTCACAACGGAGGATCTCGCCCTGGGCGCGGAGGACTTCATCCTGCCGCCGGTGGACCGGCCCGAGGCAGGAATGGAGTATGCTCCATTCAGGCCCCGGCTCACCCGGTGGAGCAGCGAAGAGGCCGCGAAGTACTGGGTGGCGCCGCGTGACATCGCGGCCGAAATTGTCGCTTCAATCAACGACCAGAACATGCAGCGGCTTTTCCAGGACGTGCCATAAGTATATACTCCGGAGAGCAGCTGATTTCGGTTTTTCTGCGGGGAAACCCGATGTACGCCACGGCATGGGCCAAGGCAGCCGTGGACCTCTACATCGCTTCGGCCACGGTGCCGGCAAAGGCTGAGGAACGCGATCCGTTGGAACGGGTCCTCAACCTCAAGGCCGGCTACAAACGGCAGAACAGGTACCTGACTCCCACTGAACGCAGGGAGTACCGGCAGACGATACGGGACGCCGTGGAAGAAGCGGATACAGGCGTCAAGGTTCCGCGATGGGCTCTTCCGGCTCTGGGATGGGAAGCGCGGTTGCAGGCGGTACTGGACAAGTATCCGAACTTGCCCCGGATGCCTGAGCTTCGGGCGAGGCTGTGCCGGGTATGAGTGAACAAGAGAAGTTCATCGATCGCCTGTGGTGGCAGGCATGGGCAACGAATCGGAAGTTGGAGAAGGCTGCCAGCGCACAGGAGAGACGCGAGTTAGCCCGGCACCTTGAGTCCATCGAGGACGAGTTGGAACGGTTCCTGCGCGAGCTGTCGGCGTGAGCGCAGACGCAGCTCTGTGCTTCCACGAGTAGGGGGTCGAATTTGGCATAGGGGCCGTTGGCCCTGCTTTGAGTAGCGTATCACTGAGGGGGGACGGCATGGCGGGAAGCTAAATCAAACTCTGAGCGAGCGATAGTATTCCTATCATTGCATGCATTCTATACAATGCCAGCAATCGCGTTCTGGATCAGCAACACCAGCCCGTTCTTTTTCTGCAAGTCTTGAAATGTTGCAGAGGGCATTTTTTTTTAATGTAATTTTATGACAAATATAGCATTGAACAGTGTCACTGTTAGAATCACCCTTGCCAAATAGTCTTCTAAGTGATTTCATTTTTTCGCTCCTTTCATATAATCCGAGATCTCACGCCTCCAAGGGTTTGAATAGTGCGAGTCTACCATGCCCGCCCCAAAACGTCACTCGTAGCGGGTCAAGGTGAGACACTCGGCCAGGTCCTCTGGACCGAGAATCGCATACGCCAGAGCAACCCAACGCATGGTCGGAGGCTCCAAATCAGACACCCGTGGGTTGTTGACTCGGATTGTTGACAGCTCGTGCTATGATCCTGGAAGGAGGAAAGTGATGAAACGTTTGGCACTTCTCCTGCTTGTTGCGGGGGCTCTCGTATCTTCTTGTGCAACCTACTCCCTAATCCCTCGCTCAGACTCCGATACTAAGATCACACGCAAACGAGGAGTTCCATCGATCTCGGCGAACAAAGACGGAATAGGTGTGGCCGTATCGACTGAGATCAATGGCGGTCTTATCTACTTCAAGCTCTATGTAAAAAACTATCGTTCCGAAGCTGTGAGCGTAGATGACTCCACGGTGATGCTCGAAGAATCTGGCCTTCCCCTTAAGGTTTATCACGCGGAGGAATACTACAAGAAGCGGCATAACGAGATAGTCGCGGGGGCAGTATTGATGGCCGTTTCTGCCGCCATGTCCACCGCTAACGCAGGATACAGTACTTCTACCACCTACGGGAGCTATTCAAGAAATGACTATTACCATAACAGCCGTGGCACCTACACATCGACGACAACTACCTATGATCCAACAGCAGCGGCAATAGAGAGGGACATCGCTTTTTCAAACGTTAGTCAATTCGCCAAGGGGGGGAGAGCCGAACTCGACTTCTTGAAAAGTTCACTCTTCTTCCCATCCGACATTGAGCCGAACGGCGAATACTTCGGAATCATTGTTGCCGATTTCGGCCGACGCGAATCGAGCACTATGGACCTCACCATTTCGTTCGGTGGTGCGTCATTCTCCTTCACTTTCGACAAGGAACCCGACTGAGAACGCAAAGTAGTTGTAGCAAAGCCGTAGCAAAAACGCTTGCCGGTGACTGCAACTTAGCCGCAACTTGACCGTCACCAATTGTCATTGTAGGATTTCGTCCGGTAAACGTCCGCACAAGTGCTGGACGCCCTGGGAGGGGAACCGATGAAGAATACAACCGTGGCATTCCTGGCCGCGGGCGCGGCGGTGCTCATGGCATCGTGCGCCACGGCGCCTCGCACGCCGTCTCTCACCATAGAGTTGTTCGATTCGAAGGCGACGCCCGCCCTCGCGAGCGGAATTGCCGTTCCTCCGCTTCAACTGTGGCTTCCCGCCCTCCCTGACGTCATGGCCGTGCAGGCCTCGGCACGCTCGACGTCCGTGGCGGCCCTCTCCTTCGATGCCGGGTTGACCGTTCCCCTCAGTCCTCGGTTGAAGCCCTTGTT
>PMZS01000312.1 GCA_003170115.1 Spirochaetaceae bacterium | reverse complement strand
AGGTTGATGCGATCTATGACGCCGGTGACCAGGTGCCGGGCCCGCCATCGACACTGGTCGACATCACCCGGCGGCCGTTCGAGATATTGAGAGAGGGAGCCGTCCTCCTGCAAAAGGAAGACCTGGAAGGGAATTAGAAGATCAGCTCGATGACCTCTTCCATCGTGGACACCGGATGGAACGCAAGGCCTTCCCGGACGTGCTGGGGAATCTCGTCGAGGTCTCTTTCGTTTCCCTTGGGAAAGATAACCCGCCTGATCCGGTTCCTGCGAGCCGCGATCACTTTTTCCTTCAGTCCGCCTATGGGCAGCACCCTGCCGACCAGCGAAAGCTCACCTGTCATCGCCAGGGATTTTTTCAGCTTCTTCGAGGTCGCAAGGGAGAGAAGAGCCGAGGCAAGGGTGATTCCTGCCGACGGTCCGTCTTTTGGAGTGGCACCGGCGGGAACATGGAGATGGATCAGGTTTTTCTCCCAGAAATCGGGGTCCACGCCATGCTGCCCGGAGATATGCCTCACGTAGGAATAGGCGATGCTCGCTGATTCCTGCATGACCTCCCCAAGCTTGCCCGTGAGCTTGAAGCCCTCCTTGCCGGAATTAGCCATTGCTTCGATTGTGAGGACCGCCCCTCCGAGAGGTGTCCAGGCCAATCCGGTTGCCATCCCCGGCTTCGAGATCTCCGCCATTTCCTCGTCGAGGAACACCGGCTTGCCGAGGTACTTCTCCAGTGAGTCCTTTTTCATCGACAGGGGCAGCTTCACTTCCTCAGAAAGCGTGCTCCGGGCAACCTTCCGGTGGATCCGGTCCAGCGCCTTTTCGAAGTTGCGCAGTCCCGCTTCACGCGCGTAGCCGTCAGCAATAGCATGGAGCGCGCCTGAGTCGTATTTCACGCCTCCGCGGGGGAGCCCGGCCTTCTCCAGGGAACGGGGGATGAGGTAGCGCTTCGCGATCGCGACCTTCTCGGCGTCGATGTAACCGGAGAGCCGGATGACCTCCATCCGGTCCAGCAGCGGAGCGGGAATGCTGTCCAGGGTGTTCGCCGTGGTGATGAAGAGGATGTGCGAGATGTCGAAAGGCAGGTCGAGGTAGTAGTCGCGGAAGGCGACGTTCTGCTCCGGGTCCAGGACCTCCAGCAGGGCGGAGGAAGGGTCTCCCTGGTACGACGCGCCCAGCTTGTCGATCTCGTCTATCATGTACACTGGATTCTTCGTCTTCACGATCTTCAGACCCTGGATGATCTTGCCGGGCATCGCGCCGATGTACGTCCTTCGGTGCCCCTTGATCTCAGCCTCGTCGCGCATTCCTCCCACGGAGAAACGGAAGAACTGCCGGCCAAGTGCGCGGGCAATCGACTTGCCGACGGAGGTCTTGCCCACACCCGGGGGGCCGACGAGGCAGATGATTGAGCCCTTGCTGTCCTTCTTGAGCCTGCGGACGGCAAGGTACTCGACGATCCTCTGTTTCACGTCATCCAGCCCGTAGTGGTCCTCGTCGAGGATTGCCATTGCCTTGTCGACATCGATCGATTCCTGCGACTCGGCGTTCCACGGGAGCGCAATAATGGCCTCCAGGTAGTTGCGGGTGACGGTGAACTCCGGGGAGCTCGGCTCCATGAGAGAGAACTTCTCCAGTTCCTGCTCGACCTGTTCCTTCACCTCTCCCTCGAACGCGAGCTTCTCCACCGCGTCCTTGAACCGCTGGAATTCGCTGGATTTCGCGTCCACGGCCATGCCCAGCTCGGTCTTGATCGCCTTCAGCTCCTCCTTCAGGAAGTACTCCCTCTGGCTCTTGGAAATCTTCTCCCCCAGCTGATCCTGGATCTTTTTCTGGATCTTCAGCAGCTCCTGTTCTTTCTTGATGAAAATGAGCACGTACTCCATCCGCGCCTGCACGTCATTCATCTCGAGAATCCGCTGCTGCTCCGCCCTGTCGATGTTGAGGATCGAGGTGATGAAATCCGCGATCTTGCCCGGGTGGTCGATGTTCACCATGGACAGGCGCATCTCCTCGGAGAACAACGGGTTGTTCTCCGCCACCTGCTTCATCTCGCTGATGAGCGCCCGCGTGAGCGCCTTCGCCTCCTGCGTGTCGAAGTTCTCGTCCTCCAGGTATTGAACCGCGACGCTGATCGGGGCGGTGGCCTGCAGCACCCTGATCACGTGGAAGCGCTTCACCGTGGAGATGTAAATGTTGACCCCGCCGTCGGGAAGGTTGATCCGCCGCACGATCTTGGCCGCGGTGCCCGTCTCGAAGAGATCCGAAGCCGTGGGATTCTCCGCGTCTTCCGACTTTGCCAGGACGAGGCCGATGAAGCTGTCCGCCGCAATGGCCTTCTCCACGGTGTCCGCTTCCTGCGCGGAGGGGAGCATCATGGGCGTGAGAATCCCCGGGAAGATCGGCTTTCCGTGCAGGGGGATGACGAACAGGCGCGCAGGCAGTATCTGGTCCGCAGGGACAATCGTGTGGTCGCTCATTCTTCTTTCTCCGGTGTTTCGAGAAAGGTACGTATGCAATGCGGCACAGTCAAGTCGGCCGCACTCGCAGGCTCAATCGCGGGCGCAATCGCCTTGCCACGGCGGGTGTCTCTCCCGTATGATGAGCATGCATGTACCGGAGCATCAGCACCCAGGCAATCGTCATTCGGCGGGAGCGAATCGGGGAGTTCCACAAGAGCCTGTCACTCCTGACCGCGGACCTGGGGCTCATCACCGCAATCGCCTACGGCGCGTACAAATCGCAGAGCCGGCTGCGGCTGGGCAGCGAGCCGTTCACCTGGTCAGCCGTCCAGCTCTATCACAACCCCGTCAGGAAAAGTTACAAGGTGACCGAGCTGGAGATTCATGCCTCTTTCGAAGGCCTCCAGGGGGACCTTTCCCGGCTGGCTGCCGCCTCTCTCTGGGCGGAAGTCATTCAGAAATCCTTCGGCGCCGGTGAAATGACCGGCGGTCTGTTCGGCCTTTTCCGAGAATCACTGGAGATACTGGAGCGCGCTGAACCCGCCCTGGAATCGTACGTCACCATGCAGTTTCTCTGGAGGTTCCTCTCACTCGCGGGGTACCAGCCCGACATCGAATGCTGCGACTCCTGCGGGGCCCCTCTGGGGGAACGCGGTCCGGCCTGGTACACGCCGCGTTCGCACGCGCTCCTGTGCGCCGCCTGCGGCCTGCACACAGGCGCGCCGCTTCCGCAGGGTGCATTGCGCTACCTCGGCGCTACCCGGGAGATGCCGCTCGCACGGGCGGTGGTGGTCACTTTGGACGAGGGCTCCCGCGCGGCGCTGCGGGACACGCTTCTTGGCATGGTCCAGTCCGTCCTGGAAGGCTCGCTCGCTTCGATCCCCTGGGTGAGGTCGGGACGGTGAGGGTGTTTGCCGCGCTCCCGCTCCCGTCCGGCATTGCGGCGGGGATCGGAAGCGCCTTCTCATCCGCGCGGACCCTCGCGCCAAAGGCCAGATGGGTGCCCCAGGAAAGCATGCATCTGACTCTTCACTTTTTCGGAGAAATTCCGGAAGAGAAAATCTCCGGCTTCTCTCCATTATTCGATGATCCCGAGCTTCGATGGCCGGTCATCCGCGCGCGCCTGGGCGAGCCCGGGTTCTTCCCGAAGTCGGGCGCCCCGCGCGTTCTCTGGATCGGCCTGCAGGAAGGCGTCGAGGAGATGCGCGCATTCTTGAAACTGTTCACCGAGAAGATGCAGCCGCTGCGGCAGGCCGATGGTCCCCTCTGCCAGTGGTCCCCTGACGCCCGGGGGTTTTCTCCCCATCTCACCGTGGCCCGTTCGGGCTCGGCGCCCCTCAGCACGCACTGGGCTCAGGCGGTGAAGATTCCGTCGGGTGAGTTTCTGATCACCGAGTGCGTGCTCTTCCAGTCTCTCCTCGGCGCGGGGGGTGCGCGATATGTGCCGCTGAAAACCATTCCGTTCCAGAGAGCGCCCGCGTGAGGGTTGTCGACCTGATCATCAAGAAGCGGGATGGCGCGGAGCTGGCGCCGCAGGAAATCGATTTCCTGGTACGGGGCTTCTCCACCGGCGACATCCCCGATTACCAGTTTTCCTCGTTGCTCATGGCGATCGTGCTGAAGGGGATGACGCCGGCGGAAACGGCGCGCCTCACGCGCGCGATGATCGACTCGGGGGACGTCATGGACCTGGGAAGGATTCCCGGGCCCCTGGTGGACAAGCATTCCACCGGAGGTGTCGGGGACAAGATATCCCTTGTCCTGGCCCCGCTTGCCGCCGCGTGCGGATTGCGGGTACCCATGATGAGCGGGCGTTCCCTGGGGCACACGGGTGGAACCCTCGACAAGCTGGAATCGATCCCCGGTTACCGCACCGATCTTTCCCCTGAGCGGTTCCGCACGGCGCTTGAGCGGATAGGCTTCGCGATGATCGGTCAGAGCGAGACCGTGGTCCCCGCGGACAGGCGCATGTACGCGTTGAGAGATGTCACCGGCACCGTGGAGTCCATTCCCCTGATCACCGCGAGCATCATGTCGAAGAAGTTCGCTGAGGGTGCCCAGGCTCTCCTGATGGACGTGAAGACGGGCTCGGGGGCTTTCATGAAGGATCGGGAGCAGGCGCGCGCCCTCGCTCATTCCCTTGTTGCCACGGGGGCAGGCCTGGAGCGGAACGTCGCGGCGCTCATCACCGATATGGACCAGCCCCTGGGCCTTGCGATTGGAAATTTTCTCGAGGTCCGGGAATGCATCGATTGTCTGCAGGGGAGGGGGCCGCGGGACGAGGTGGACCTCACCGTTCAACAGGCAGGCTGGATGCTCGCACTCGGCGGCGTATCCAGGAACCCGCGGGAAGGTGAGGCACTTGCTCGCGAGCGGCTGCGTGACGGAAGCGCGTGGGAGCTCTTCCTCAGGAACGTCGAGTTCCAGGGAGGGGACACCGAAGTCCTGCTCCATCCCGAGAGAGGGCCGCGCGCGTCCGTGGTGAAACAGGTTACGGCGGCCTCAGGTGGATTTGTCCGCAGGATAGACGCGTACAAGACAGGCGTTGCATCCGTGATCCTGGGCGCCGGGCGATCGCGGAAGGAGGATCGGGTGCTGCCAGGAGTCGGGATCACGCTCTCGCGGTCCCAGGGGGACCGGGTGGACCCGGGCGACGAGCTGTGCCTCGTGCATGGGGACGATGAGGTGAAGACTGCCGAAGCATGCGCGCTCATGGAAAGCGCCTTCGCCTTCTCCGAGCAGAAGGTCCTGCCCGGCCCGCGCCTGCTGGAGGAGATCACCCGCCCATGAAGTGGAACAAACCGGCCATCGACTCCGCAACCGTAAAGGAAATGGCGCGCCGCTACGAGATTGATCTCCTGACGGCAACGATCCTCGTGCGCCGCGGCCTGACCACGCCTGAAGCGATCCGCTTTTTCCTCCTGGATGACCCGCGTGGCCTGCACAACCCTTTCCTCATGCCGTCCATGGCGGAGGCGGTGGAGCGGATCAACGCCGCCGTTGACAGCGGGGAGAAGATCCTCATCTTCGGGGACAGGGACGTGGACGGCATCACCTCGACGGTCCTCCTTTTCGAGGCCCTGCAGGACATGGGGGCCGACGTCCAGTGGATGCTGCCTGAAGGGGAGGAGTCCTACGGCCTTTCGAAAGGCGTCGTTGAACGAGCCGCGACCGCCGGTGTCAGCCTGCTGCTCACCGTGGATTGCGGAGTTTCCAACATCCAGGAGATCGAGAGCGCGGCCTCGCTCGGGATAGAGACAGTCGTGATCGATCACCACAACCCACCGCCCGAAATTCCGGCTGCCGCCGCGGTGGTGGATCCCAAGCTGCCCGGTTACCCGTTCAGGGACCTCTGCGGGTGCGCGGTCGCATTCAAGGTGGAATGGGCGTTGCGCTTCTCACGATCCCCGTTTTTCGGCGCCTCGATCTGCCTGCTGAATGCGCGGCCCGCCAATGAGACAGTCGTCGTGGAAGCGGTGCGGCTCACCAACCTCGTGGAGACGGACCGGATTTCGGAGAGCTTCGTGCCCGGTCTCGTGTCCTTCGAGAGGAGCCGCCTCGCCGGATTCATCTCGGGTGAGGAGGTGCTCGTCCTTGAGGCACCTCCCCAGGCCCGGCTGCTGGAGAGGGCATTCGGAGCCGGGGCGGCGATTTCCATTTCCGACCTCGCGCCGCTGATCTCGCAGTTTCTCCCCGGACTGGCCGGCAAGAGCCTCCTCAGGCTTCAGCAGTCGTCGCGGAGCACGATATTTTCCGGCAGGCCGCTCACGGAGATCGACGTGCTCCAGGAAACGTTCGTCTCCCTCGTGCTCGCGCGGGAGCAGGAGAGGCTGGCACCGGTCTACGCGCGGCTCGACCTCGTCACGCTGGGTACGCTCGCCGACCTCATGCCGCTTGTTGACGAAAACCGCATCCTCGTCCGTCGGGGTCTCGCGCTGCTGCGAGCCTCGGAGCGCGACGGCCTGCGCCAGGTTTTCCGCCGGAAGGACCTCCTGGGCAAGCGGATAAGCACCACGGACATCGCCTGGCAGGTGTCCCCTCTGCTCAACTCCGCGGGCCGCATGGGAGAGCCGGGAACGGCAACGCGCCTATTCCTTGCGCGGAGCCCGGAAGAGGCGGAGCCGCTGGTGGAGCAGCTGTTCCTCCTGGATGGAAAACGAAAGAGCCTCGGTGAGAGCACGTGGAACCTGGTCCTCAGGCAGGCGAAGGACTCCCTGGAGCGCTCGGGAGGCAGATGCATCCTCGTCCATGACCAGCGCATCCAGCGCGGCATCACCGGCATCATCGCTTCACGGCTGCAGGGATTTTTCAAGACGCCGGCAATTGTAATGGCGGTCGGAGCAGACACGGCCGTCGGCTCGATCCGCAGCAACAGGCAGCGGATGATTGCCGACTTCTTCGGCCGGCACGGGCCGGATTTTCTCAGCTTTGGCGGGCACGACTTCGCGGGCGGGTTCAGCATCGAGCGGGGCCGCCTGGACGCTTTCGTGGACGACTTCTTCACGCGCGCCGACGAGATCCCCCAGCCCGCGGTGACGGAAGGAGAGTCAATCGGCATCGATGCGGAGATCCCCCTCACTTTTCTCTCACCCGATCTGCAGAAGACCGTCGACCTTTTCGAGCCCTACGGAGAAGGAAACGCGCCCCTCGTGTTCCTTACCCGGGGGATGAAGGTTGCCCACTGTGAGCTCATTGGCCGAAAGGATCTCAATCACCTGAAGCTGCTCCTGGAGGCAGGCTCAACCAGGTGGCCCGCCGTATACTGGAATGCCGCGCCACGGTTCCCCGGGGAGTTCACGATCGGCGACGCGGTGGATGTCGTCTACCGTCTCGGCAGAAACTCCTACGGGGGTGGAGAGAACCTCCAGCTCACGATTCTCGACCTCGAGAATCCGCGCATGAAAGGCGGCGCACAGAAATGAGCGCCCTCCGCGCATTTGCGGCGGAGGTGGCACTGCTGCTTGCCGTTTCGGCCGCACCCGCCGCGGTACAGGGGGACATGGTCGCGCTTACGCGCCCATCACCCGCGACATGCGTGACGGACGATGGCGCGGTTTTCACGGTGGAAAACGGTGAGCTGCGGCCCGTTCGGGGCCAGTTCATGATCTCTCCCCCCGGTGAGCAGGAGCTGCATCCGCGGACGGGCATCTCGCTGGACGGGGCGCCGGGCCAGCTGCTGCGGATGTATGTGTGGTCCGCCGAGCCCCTGGATTCGCTTTCCCTGCAGATCGGATCCCCCGGGAAGAGCCCCCTCACGAAGGCAACGGGCTTTCTCGCGGAATCGCGGCAGGGGACCGAGATGTGGGTGGCTCTCGTCGGGCTTCCCGCATGGTGCTCTCCGAAAGAATATACGCTGACGCTGAGCGCGGCCGCCGGGCAGCGTTCCTACCTCCTGCTCCAGCCCTTCACGGTCACGGGCCGAAACTTTTTCTCCGAGAGGATCCCCCTCACGGCCGAGCTGACAGGCATTGCCACCGTCCCTGACGTGCATAAGAAAGACGAGTCCCGCCTCCTCGCGGCGGTCCTCGCCACCCCCCATCCCGACGCGCTGTTCGAGACTGGAACATTCATCATCCCGATTCCCGGCGGACGCAGGAGCGCGGGCTACGGTGACAGGCGGGAATACGACTACTCGGATGGCACGAAAGGCTACTCGGTGCACCTCGGTGTTGACATCGCCTCACCCACGGGAACTCCAGTGCCTGCGTGCGGGCGGGGGCGAGTCGTGTTCGCCGAGGCCCGGATCCTGACAGGCAACACGGTCGTGATAGAGCACCTGCCGGGTCTCTTTTCCGTGTACTATCACATGTCATCGATTGCCGTCAAAACGGGCGAGGTCGTGGAGAAGAGCCAGGTGATCGGCGCGGTCGGGATGACGGGGTTCGCCACGGGACCCCACCTGCATTGGGAAGTGGAGGAGCTGGGTGTGGCGGTGGACCCCGATGCGCTCGCGCGGGGACCTCTCCTTGACAAAAACGCGGATTTCTTCGACATTGATCATGCTATCGCACCGAAGGGAGGTGAGTCCAATAGCCTATATCGAAGTCAGTGATGATGAGCCCCTCGAGAAGGCGATCAAGCGCTTCAAGCGCCAGGTCGAAAAGGAAGGGATCATCCGGGAGTGGAAGAAGAGGGAGTTCTTCGAGAAACCCTCCGCCATTCTCAATCGCAAGAAGAAAGCCCTCCAGCGAAAGCGGATGAAGAGGGCGCGCAAAGTTTCGCAGATGAAGAGTTACTAGGGTTTCAGAAAATCGCGCCCATCAGACCAAGAATTGAGAGAGCCCCCGGAAGGGGGCTCTTTGAATTCCAGTCGGCCTTCCGCCAACCCTGTTCAAAGAATGTGTTTCAGGAATCTCTGGGTGCGCTCTTCCTTCGGAGCCGCGAACACCGCCTCGGGAGGCCCGCGCTCGATGATCTCTCCGTTGTCCATGAAGACGACAGTGTGCGCGGCGGCACGGGCGAAGCCCATTTCGTGGGAGACGACGAGCATTGTCATCCCTTCCTTCGCAAGCTCCACCATCACGTCCAGCACTTCCTTGATCATCTCGGGGTCCAGCGCGGAGGTCGGCTCGTCAAAAAGCATCACCTTCGGGCTCATCGCCAGCGCGCGCGCGATTGCCACCCGCTGCTGCTGGCCGCCCGAGAGCTGCTCCGGGAAAACGGTCTCCTTTTCAGAGAGGCCGACCCGGGCGAGGAGTTTCCGCCCCAGGTCCCGCGCGTCGGTGTCGCTGATCTTCTTCACGACCCGCGGGGCGAGGGTGATATTTTCCAACGCGGTGAGATGCGGGAACAGGTTGAAGGACTGGAAGACCATCCCGACCTCTTCCCGGATTTTGCGGATGTCCGACGCATGGTCGGTGACCTTGTCCTCGTCCACCCAGATCTCCCCCGAGCTGAGGTGCTCGAGGCGGTTGATGCAGCGGAGCATGGTGCTCTTCCCGCTGCCCGAGGGGCCGATGACAAGCACGACCTCGCCGGGTTTCACGGAGAGGCTCGCATTTCTCAGCGCGACGACCTTGCCGAAGTACTTGCACGCGTTGACGATGCGCACCCTATCTGCCACGCTGGTTCATCCTTTCCTCCATCAACGCCACCAGCCGCGAGAAGAACAGCGTCATCACGAGGTAAACCAGGGCAACCACTGTGAAGGCCTCGAAGTAGTCGAAGGTCTTGGAGGCGTATTCGCGTCCCCTGCGGAGGAGGTCCGACACGGCGAGGATCGACACCAGGGACGAGTCCTTCAGCAGGGCGATGAACTCGTTGCCCAGCGGAGGCAGGACGACCCGGACCGTCTGGGGCAGGATGATCCTGCGGAGGGCCTGGCCGCGGGTGAGGCCGAGGGCGATGGCCGCTTCCATCTGTCCCTTGTGGATGGACTGGATGCCGGCGCGGAAGATCTCCCCGAGGTAGGCGCCGTAACAGACCGCCATGGCGATGACCGCCGCAAGGATGTCCGGCACCTGGATGAGCTTTCCCAGCGCGTAGTAGATGTAGAAGATCTGCACGAGAAGGGGGATCCCGCGGATGACCTCCACGTAGATGGTCGCGATCCTGTTGATGATCCTCACCCGGGAGATTCTGCCGAGTCCCGCGAAAAGACCGATGATCAGGGCGCAGGCAATGGACATCACCGTGACCTCGAAGGTCTTCAGGATGCCATCCGGCAGGAACAGCATGATGTCCCGGTAGGGGTGGGGCTTGAACAGGAAAAGGCCGACCAGAAGAGCCAGTGCCCCGAAGAACGAGATCCGCCACGCGGAGAACGTGGCCTTCTCACCGCGGCCGGGAATCAGCGCCCCGTCCGTGACTTCGATCCGTGCGCCCCTGCCCAAACGCGGATCACCGCGGGGAGAGACCGGCGCTTCTTTCGAAACGCCGGTCGACTTTGCACTCTCTACTTCAGCCACTTGTCTTCGATGGCCTTGTTCGCACCCGCGTCCATGACCTTCTTCAGGCCCGCATTGATGAGGTCGAGAACCTTCGTGTTCCCCTTGTTCACCGCTACTCCGTAGTACTCCTCCGTGAAGGGCTTGCCCACGGTGATCAGCTTGCCCTTGTACTTGTCGTTCTGCAGGGCGTAGCTGGCCGCGGTCGGGTTGTCCACGACCACGCCGTCGATGCGGCCGTTGGCGAGATCCTCGAAGGCGAGGCCGATCTCATCGTAGGTCTTCTCCTTGATGTTACTGGCCGCCTTCACCTTGTCGATCTCGAAGGCGCCCGTGGTGCCAATCTGTGCCCCGACGGTCTTTCCCTTCAGGTCCGCGAGGGTCATGACGCTGCTCTCATCGGCGCGCACGGTGAGGATCTGGCCCGCGTTGATGTACGGCATGGAGAAGTCAATCGTCTTCTTGCGCTCGTCGGTGATCGTCACCGATGACATGACCGCGTCGTACTTGCCGTCTTTCAGTCCAGCGAAGATGCCGTCCCACGCCGTATTCTTGAACTCGACGGTGAACCCGCCGGCCTTCGCCGCGGCGTTCATGAGGTCGATGTCGAAACCGACGATGTTCTTGTTGGTGTCCACCATCTCCATTGGCGGGAAGGTGGCATCCGAGGCGATTGTGATTTTGGTGGGCTCTTTCTTGGCACAGGAAATCACGCCGAACAAGAGCACGACAAGCATCAGGCCCGTGAGAATCTTTCTGAGCATAAAAACCTCCTTAAGTGTATTTTTATACGTTATCCGCGATGGGGAGAACATGTCAAGAACCGGCAGAGTGTCGGCTTGCCGTCTCTTGACGAGATGTACCCAATCTTCTATATTTATTGACACGACGCAGGGTAGAGCAGTTGGCAGCTCGTCGGGCTCATAACCCG
>PMZS01000050.1 GCA_003170115.1 Spirochaetaceae bacterium | reverse complement strand
CGGCAGGGCCCTTGCGGGAAATGGGCGCAGCGAACGGATCCGGATCGTCGCGGCATACGGGAACCTTCGATCGGGCAGGCTTTCCGAGACTGAGAAGGCCCTCGCGCGCGGCGCGCCGGCCGGGTCCGTCGCTGAGTCCCTGAGGGGCGAGGCGCTGCTTCGCCGAGGCGCCCGGTGGTCGGGATCGGACGAGCTCACGCGGGATCTGGTCGCCCTGCAGGACACGGTGGACCCGGCCGGGTTCGCGGCGGCTGAGCTGCGGGCCGGCGACAAGAGGCTCTCACTGGACGCGGCGCTCCTGGCAATGCGCCAGGGTTTGACCGAAACAGCTCTCCGCGTTGCCCTGTCGGATCTCGGCGAATCCCGGTTCGACGAGGTCGCCGGCCTCATCCTCTACGACGGCGGCGAATTCGCAACGGCGGCGGCGCGGATGGAACGGCTGAACGCCTACCGCCGGGGAATCCCGGCGGTAGGGCTGCAGCTGGCGGATATCTCTGCCGCCGCCGGGAACGACGCCAATTCGGAGGCGTGGCTTCTCCGGACCCTGCCCCTTGCGCCGGCCCTGTCGTGGACCCCGTACGCCGACCTGTCGATGTTCGCCTTGCGGCGGGGAGATACGCCCGCGGCCGGACGCCTGCTGGAAGAAGGGCTTGCCTTTTTTCCCCATTCGCGCGAGCTGCGCGTGATGAAGGCCCGCCTGGAAATCCGCACCGGCGATGTGCCCGCCGCGGAGGCGCTCCTGACCGGCCTGCTGGCGGACAGACCCTCGGATGGCGAGGCCGCACTGTTGCTGCTTGCCCTGCAGGGCCCAGGCTTGTCTCCAGAGGCTTCCCGTGCCCGGCTCTGGAAGCTTTTCGACCTGATGCCGTCCGGTCCGAAAGTGCTCGACGCGCTGGTATCTTCCCTGATTGCCGCGCGGGACTGGGACGGCCTGCTGATCGCCTTTCGCCAGTACCAGGTTTCGGGAGGGCCGCTGGACGCTCGACTTCTTCTCCTTCAGGGATTCGCAGCCGCAATGAACGGGGACGACACAGGGGCCACGGCGGCATTCCGACGCTCTGAGGCGCTGGCCAGGGACGGAAGCGGGCGGTTCAACATCGCGCTCCTGATGCTGCGTCGCGGGGCCTCTCGCGCGGCTCTGGCCGAGCTGGACGGCGCGGGAGAAGACCTACAGGCGCGGAACGCAAATCCGCCTTCGGCGATGCAACCTAGTCCGCCTTCGGCGATGCAACCTAGTCCGCCTTCGGCGATGCTCATGTCCCGGATCGAGACGCTCCGCGGTGCCGCGCGATTGCTGGACGGAGACGCGGCCGGCGCCGGCGCTGCGCTCTCGCGCGCTCTCGCGCTGGATCCGCACAATCTCCGTGCAGGGCTGCTGTTGCGGAAACTTGAAGCGGGGGGGCAATAATGCTATCCTGCGGGAAAAGGAGAATCGATGCCGAACAAGAACGACACGACGAACTGCATCATCGGTGAGGGGTCCATCTTCGACGGCCGCTTCTACGTGAACGGATCGATCATGATCGAGGGCAAGTTTCAGGGCGACATCAGAACGGATGACCAGCTTATTGTCGGCCCGACGGGCAAGGTGAAGACGGACATCCAGGCCCGCAAGGTCACGATCGCGGGCACGCTCATCGGCAATATCAATGCCTCTGAAGAGGTGACCCTGCTCCATACCGGGAAGGTGCTGGGAAACATCACAACCCCGAAGTTGAGCGTAGAGCAGGGGGTGATCACGGAGGGAAAGGTCACCATCACTTCCGGGCAGGCCGATGATACGCGGAAAATTATCGAGGAATCCTTCGGGACCGAGACGGAAGATGCGTTTTCGTCGATCATCAAGGAAAAGAAGAAGGAAAAATCCAGGGACAAAGAGAAGGACGACTCGGGAAAATAGGCGCCGATGATCCGACTGAAAAACGAAAAGGAAATTGCCGGCATCAGGGCGTCCGGGAAGCTTCTCGCCGAGACCCTGCAGGAAACGTTGAAGCTCGTTGCTGACGGGATCACTACGCGGGAGCTGGACTCTTACGCGCGATCACGAATCGAGGGCGGGGGCGGCCGTCCCGCCTTTCTCGGGTACATGAACTATCCCGCGTCAATCTGCATCTCGTTGAACAACGAAGTCATCCATGGGATTCCCGGGCCACGGAAGCTCCGAAACGGAGACCTCGTGAGCATCGATCTTGGAGTCGATCTCAACGGATATTTTTCTGATTCCGCCGTTACCGTCGCGGTCGGCACCACCACCCCCCGGCGGGAACGGCTCATGCGGGTGACTCGCGAGTGTCTTGAGCACGCGGTGGCGCAGGCGCTTCCGGGGAACAGGATCAGCGATATTTCTCGCGCCGTCTATGAGCATGCTACGAAGAACGGATGCGGCGTCGTGCGGGAATACTGCGGGCACGGGACGGGGTTCGCCATGCACGAAGACCCGCAGGTGCCGAACTACGTTGGATCGGGCCCGAATCCACGGCTGAAGGAGGGCATGGTCCTTGCCATCGAGCCGATGGTAAATGCGGGGACCGGGGATATCGAGCTTCTGGAGGACGGATGGACCGTCGTCACCGCGGACGGCCGTGATTCGGCGCATTTCGAGCACACCGTCGTGGTCCTGCGTGATCGCATGGAAATCCTCACCCATTTCCATTAGACTATCCGGGAGATGCGCAAGGAATTCCTCTCGTACCAGACCGTGCGCAATAATGCCATCAAGCTCGCGCACCGGATCCACGGGGAGGGCTTCTTCCCGGACGTGATCTACGTGTCGCTCCGCGGCGGGGCATACATGGGCAACGTCATGAGCGAGTTCTTCAAGATGAAGCGCCGTGACCGTCGCCCCGTGTACTACGCGGCCGTCGTGGCACGCTCGTACCGCGACATCGGCATGCAGGACAGGGTGCGCGTGGACGGGTGGACCTACGACCCTGAATACCTGCGCAGCGGCGACAAGGTCCTGCTGGTGGACGACATCTTCGATACCGGCCGGACGGTCAACCATCTCGCGGAGATCATCATCGACAAGGGGATCCCCCGCGAAGACCTGCGCGTCGCGGTGCACGACTACAAGATCCGCCGCTACCTTGCCAAGCAGATGCCCGTGCAGCCGGACTACTGGTGCCGGTGCCAGGAGCTGTCGACTCCGGAAGATGATTTCTGGATCCATTACATGAGCCACGAGCTGGTGGGTCTTACAGAGCGGGAGAAAGAGGAGCATTACTACGAAGAAGATCCCGAGCTCGCCGGAATCTTCTAGAAGAGCGCGCCGAATCGCGCGGATCCTCCGGCCCTGCCTCTTCCTCCTCTTTTCCGCCGCAACCGCCGGTGCGCAGAGCGCTGCCGGTCAACCTCGCACGGATGCCATGTTTCTCTCTCCTGTTTCGGGGGTGTACGCTGAAGACCAGCAGCTGACCGCCGAGCCCGTGCAGCCGCAGGTGACCCTGCGCTACTCATTCCGAGATTCCTCAGGTGCGGAGGGCCCATGGATTCCCTTTCGAGGCCCGCTTTCCCTGACAGCGGTGCCAGGCGAGCAGAGGGAATACAGGGTCATCGTCCGGGCGGATTCTGAGACCGGGGAGCTGGAAAGGCGCGAGCTCTCCTTCCTCATCGACAAGAGGATGCCATTGCCTCCCCGCGTGCTGCCCGAGCAGGGCACATACTGGGACCCGATCTCAGTACGGTTCGAGATCACACACGGTGACACTGTCTTCTATTCGGTCCAGGGGGATGTGGTGCGCGCCCCCCGGCAATGGGACGGCTCGGCCGTATCCATTGGTGAGCCGGATGAGAACAGGCAGTACGTCGTGCAGGCATATTCAATGGACGCGGCGGGGAATCGGAGCCGGATCGTCACGGCACACTACTCCCTCGATACTCGCGCCCCCGTGCTGGACGTGCTCAGCCCTGTGCCCGGCACATTCTCAAACCCGCAGGCGCTGGCTCTCTCCTTCCGCGACATGATGTGGGTGCGATATACGTATGATGGTTCCGACCCGGTCACAGGGGGCATCCCCTACACCGGACTGGTGACGATACGCAGGCAGGGAACCACGACCATTCGAATCGCGGGTCAGCCGCGGGCCGCAAAGAGGCCCATTCTGCGACGCGACGTCACGGTGACCTACACTCCCGCGCGGGGAAGCGGCCTTCTCCTGGATACGGAGAACGGCACCTATCCCCGGGGCATCGCGCCGCAGATACTTTCATCTCCCGGCGGCAGCGTGTACTACACCCTCTGGGAAAAAACCCCGGCCGAATCCGATCTGCTGGCGGCATCGGGAATCGCCGTGAGCGCCGACACGGGCGGGCCGTCCCCGGTGATTTTGCGGCTGAGATCGCTGCCGGCCTCTGGTGACTGGGGCCCCGAGTACCGCTACTTCTATTTCCTGGGCCAGGGCGCCGCGACGCCTCCCACCGTGACCCTGACTGAGCCCGAGCCCATTCGGAGCCCGGCCAGGGTCCAGGTAACGGCACCGGAAGATTCGCTGGTGTCAGTGACGGTGGACGGCTCGCAGCCCAACCCTCGCGCACCCGCTTCCACGAGCTGGTTCGATCTCAATCCCGGCGCCGGGACGGGCCCGATTGTGGTGCGCGCGGTCGCGTTCGACGGTTCGGGTCTCCAAAGCGCGCCGAGTGAGCGTCGGGTACAAATCGCGGTCGTCCAGGCGCGCGCGCCCGGCTTCACGTTCTCTCCGGGGCCGACCGCGGGGAGCGCGGTGCTGAGCGCGCCATCCGTCGCGAAGGGCAGCCTCGCATATGAGCTCACCTCAGACGGTTCCGACCCCGGGACGCCGGGGCCCGACTCGCCGCGTCTTTCCGGGCCCGTGACGGTGATTCTTCCATTCGGGATGCAGCGGACTTTCAAGGCGCGAGTCGCGCTCCTCGACGAGTTTGGACGCGTCCTTTCCGCCTCCGATGCCGTGTCACTCACGATCAACAGGAAACCGCCGGGCCGCCCGAGCGTTTCGCTGCCCTTCGGCGCGGTCCTGGACGAGGCGACTTCCCTGACGATTGGCTCCGAGGCAAAAGTTTTCTTCTCCCTCTCGTCGGACGGGACTTCTCCGCGCGATCCGGATCCCTCTTCATCTCCTTCCACCACGTTCCTCGCCCTGCCGGGCATCGACGGCACAGTCGTGACATACCGGCTGAAGCTCCTGGCCGTGGATGACACCGGGACGCCCACTGAAGTGTACGGACCTTTCGTGTATACCGTCGATCTTCGGCCGCCGCGCATCCCGCCTGTGACACAGATAGCCGACGGGGGGAAGTACAATAGCAGGCAGGTGTCGCCTGCAATCGGTGAGAGCGCGTGGAACCTCCGGTACACGGCGTCGAGTGACGGTTCCGTTCCCCCGGAACCCGACGTGAAATCCCCGCTCCTCACAAACGCGTCGGTATTCAGAGGAGAGGACGGGGCAGTCACCACGTGGCGCCTGAAGCTGCTTGCGATCTCCCATGATGGCAAGCGGATCGGGGAAAGACGCGACATTTCCTTCATCATTGACCTGAAGCCGCCCGAGGTGCCAAAGTTGACAGGCACTCCGGCCGGCGGCCGGATTTCACGGGCCATTGTGCTCACACCCGAGGCCCTTCCTCCGGACGCGCATCTTTTTTACAGCGTTTCCACCGGGGATTCGGATCCCGCGGATCCCGCGACTGGCGGCACCGCGTTCCCTGGCGCGCTCACGCTGGACGTGCCTGAAGGTGTCCGGCGGGACTTTGCCGTCAGGATCGCCACCGTGGATGATGCCGGCAACAGGTCCCTCTATGATCGGCGCTACCGGTTTACCATTGACCGCGAGCTCCCGGACGATCCAGAGGTTCGCGGCGCACCCGACGGCACGGTTTCGGCACGACCGGTGACACTGGCGCTGGAATCGCATGAACTCTTGACGGTCTACGAGATGACGGAGGACGGGTCACTGCCCCGGCTTCCCACGCCCGGATCTACCGCGTATTCCGGTCCCCTCCTCCTGGCAGGCAAGGCCGGGACATCCGTGACCTACCGGCTTCTGGCCAGGGCGTTCAATGACCTGGGCACGGCCAGCAGGGCGGGACGGTTGTTCACTGTCACGATCGACAGGACAGTGCCGGCCCTGCCTGCTGCACCAAGCCTCCAATTCTCCGCTGAGAATCCGGGTGTTGCGTACCTGTCCTGGGCGCTGCCATCCACCGGCAGGATTCTCTACAGGCTGGCATCGGGCGCGTCCGACTCCTCTGTTTCCGCCGAGTTCGTGCCTTTCAGCACTCCCGTGTCCATCTCCGTGAATGCCGCGGGGGAATCCACGATCACGGGGGAGGCTGTCTCGGAGACTCCGGCAGGTGGGCGAAGCTCCGCGGTGCCGTTCTCAATCAGCGTCGGCAGGCGTCTTCTTCCTCCCGTCTTCCGCGGCGCCCGCGACGGTTCACTGTCCACGCAGAGAGTCGAGCTTCGGGCAGCGGCGCCGGCAGGCGAGGTGCGCTACGAGGTTTCCACCGACGGAGACTATCCACCCGCGGTGACCGCCTCATCTCCTCTGTTCCCCGACCCGCTGGTCCTCGATGCGGCCGACGGCCAGACGGTCAGCGTGATGATCGCGGCGAGGTCGTTCGATCCTACGGGAACGGCTCTTCCGTCGGAGGAGGTCCGCCTGAAGGCCACGGTTGACAGGACTCCACCAGATCCGCCCGTGGCCTCCGGTGTCGATGACGGCGGGTATTACCAGGAAGGAAGGAGCGTGCCGCTTCTTTCCGCCGAGGGCACGATCTACTACACGCTTTCCACGAACCCTGACCCGGAGATTCCTTCGCAGACGGGCGCGAACAGGTACTCGGGTCCGCTTGCGCTGGATGCTCGTCCGGGGCAGTCCGTGACGTACCACATTGTGGCATTTTCAGTGGACGCCGCTGGCAATCGAAGCCGGGAGATCCGCTCCTGGACGGTGACAATAGACCAGAAGGTAGTCTACGCGGCCCCTGAGGGAAACGACTATTCTGACGGCTCACGGAGCGCTCCGGTTCGAAGCATCGGACGCGCACTCCAGATCGCATCCACGACCGCGCGAAAGACTGTCTTCGCCGCGGCCGGCTCATATACACAGGACTCCCCGCTGAGCGTGAATGCGGATCTTTCCCTGGTTGGCGGTCTTGACCCGGAGACCTGGCAGCCTCTCGGACTGGAAAGATGGTCGACGATCAGTGCCTCCGCTCCCTGGCGGACTGGCAGCTCCCTGCTTTCGGTAGTCGCCGGCAAAGTGACCATGAAGGGCTTCGAGCTCGCCAATGGCGCGACTGCGCTTCCCGCGCTCATTTCGGTGTCCGGAGGATCCCTCGAAGTGCAGCAGGCGGCCATCAGCCTGCAGGGGCCTTCCACGGGACAGGGCCTCAGGGTGAGCGCGGGAAAAGTCTCCCTTCTGGATTGCAGGATACAGGCGGCAGGAGCCTGGAAGGGCTCGTTTGTTTCCGTCATCGGGGGGACCTTCGGTGCTTCCGGATCGCATTTCGTAGGCCCGAATGAGACAGCGGACTTCGCCGTAGTGGAGTTGGCGGACGCGCGCAGCGTCGAATTGAAAGGTGTCACGATCGAGCCGGGGGCCGGCCAGCGAACACGGGGAATCCGAGCCGTGCGGTCCCAGGTGAGCATAAGCGCGAGCCGGATAGAATCGGGCTCCGGGGCAATCGAGGCGATTGCAATCGATGCGCGAGACAGTGTCTTTTCCATCGAAAATGCGGATATCGCGGCCGCGCCGGCCGCCAGATCTCCCACGGCTATTCTCGCAGCTGGTTCGTCCGTGTCGGTGTCCAGGAGCCGCATCACGATCGGAGGGACGACGAGCGCTGTCGGGATCAGTGCGCGGGGAGGGGACCTGGTTCTCTCGCGCACAACAGTACGGGGCGCGGCCACCAGCGAGTACCTTTCACTCGTTCGCCTTGAAGACGCGAGGTCGCTCATCGCGAACAATCTCCTGGTCGGGGCCGCTGCGGGACAATCAGTGGGCCTGCAGGTGAAGGGCGGTTCCGCGGACATAGTGAACAACACCCTCATTTCAGGAACCGGTTCCACGATCACGGTGGGCATACTCGTGCAGGGGGATCAGCTGCCGAGGATTGTGAACAATATCGTGACCAGAGCAGGGGCGGAGCTCGGTACCGCTATTGCCGTCATCGAAGCGCGGACCGTTCTGGCAGCCGGATCCTCACCGAGGCCTCCCGGGGTCATGCTCTCAAACACATTCGGCGGGTGGCAGCGCCTTCTCAGGGTTGACTATATTCGAGATCTCAACCTGCCGGCCCTGGATGTCGGCACGGTGGATGCTTTGAACTCTGCCGATGGAGACATCTTCGGCGGACCCATGTCGGGCAACAAGTCGGAACCTTCAAGCGCAAGCTTCAAGCCGGGGCAGGCGGACGCATACAAGCTCGCACGCGGCTCCGTGTGCCTGGATGCCGGGACGGACGTCACTGCTTCGGGCGGTCCAGGCGGATTCGGGGATATCCTTCTCCGGAAACCTTCAGAGATCTCGGCCGACATTCTGGGCAATCCCCGCCCGGCCCCCGTTCAACTGGAAGTGCCGGGCCCTCCGCGCGGATGGGACATCGGGGCATACGAATACTCCGAGTAGAGCCGGTTATTCGTGGGTCCAGGACTGGCCTGATGCGAGGTTGCCGCTCGAGTCGAATACACCGCGCCAAAGGCCGTTTGCGTTCGTTCCCATGAGAACGTTGTTGGTCGCTCCGAGATTGTCCGCAGCGACGCACGAAACCGAGCTCGTGTAGAGCAGGATCGTGCTGTCGCCGAATCGATCGTGGTCCAGGCTCGAATCGCTTAAGGTAAACGTGTAGTATCCGTACCCATCGGACCCGGCTATGTACACCGACCCGCCAGGGGAATCAACGGGTCCCGCAACACACAGATAGCTGACAGGCAGGTTGTTCTGCGAGTCAGCGGAAATGTTGTACCAGTTTGAGCCGCCATCCTTGCTCCAATAGATGCCATTCTGCCTCGTTGCAAGGAACACATGCCCCCCCGTCGGGCCGACGCTGTCTCCAAAAACGCCGTTCACCTGGTCACCGCTTGGGACGGGACTTGTGAGGTACTGACTAAAACTCGTCGGATTGGTATTGCTTTTGTAGACAACCGCTGTCGTGGTATTTGTGCTGCCAGGGGGTACGGTTGGACTGGATACTGCCCAATAATTTTCATTAGTAGGCCCGTCGTAGCCCACGCCTGTGATCGGATACGCGAGAGTCGGGATCTCCTGCGTCCAGGTCGTGCCATCGGTAAGAGAATAGTCCAGCTCATATGTACCTTGTGCGTTCGTTCCCCCCATGAAAAGGACGCCATTCGCGGATCTCAGAAGTGTCACCTGCTCGCCGGGAGAGGCGGTGGCCGTTATCGGGGTCCCGTATCCCGGGCCGAAGGAATAGTTTCCACCGGAGGCGGACTTGTAGAGGCCCAGGTTGCCGCTTTGTGTAAAGAACCCTCCGAACAGGCGATTTGCGCTAAGAAGATAGGCCAGCGCATTGCAGATAGCGCCTTTCGGATTGAACGGCCGCGAACTGTCATTGCTGTTGGGCGTCCAGGTCACAGTCGTCCCGTTGAGAATGCCCTGAAAAACACCGCCTGCGGCTACGTAGTAGTTGCCCGGCGCGGGCACGGCTATGTCATAAATGTTAAGCGTCAGGCCAAGCGTGTTCGTGTCGGTTTTCTTCTCCGTCTCGATCGTTGCGTAGATCGGATCGCTGCAGGAAAGCAAGGCGACAAGCGCAGCGCCGAACAGGCCAAGGAAGGTCAGGTATCTGGCTTTCATTCACTATCCTTTAGAAATGATAGAGCGCAGAGAGCGAAAATTCGAGAAAATTGCCGTATCGTTCGTTTCCTGAGCTGAATTGCATGTCGAACCAGTAGAGAAGGTTCGCCCCGAAGGACCAGGACGAATTGTAGATCCAGTAGAAGGAGGCCCCAGGGCGGAGGAGCAGATCAATGGACGACAGGGTTGTGTACTTCACGATATTCATCCCGATTCCGAAGGAAAGCGGAACTTCAAACGGATAAAATGTGAATACGTAGGCGGCCTTGACCACGAACGGAAGCATCAGGAGCACATTTGCATTTGGTGAAAGCGTGAAGTTGCCGGCGATATCCACTCCCAGCCTGATCTGGGGGGTGACATACGCCGCCCAGCTCAGGGACCCGACCGCGCCGAGAGTGAGCTGCGGCGGATTGTGGCCGAGAAAGGGAATGCCCGAGAAGTTGTTGTCAAACAGGAAGAGCGGCACGAACATGCCGGCGTTGATGGACATCGTCTGATCCCCGAGAGCATACTGGGACGCGGCCGCTCCCGCGTTGTCCGCGGCAAATACAGGTGCGGCGGTACACGCGAGCAGGAGCATGAATATGGCGGCGCATCGAGCAGCTTGGTTCAATTGTTTGTCTCCCGGTGAAGGCAAAGCGTAGCACGCAGCGCGAGGTTGTTCAAGTTTCCCCATTGTCCGGTGCGTCTTCGCTTTCTGCTATATCGAGCACAAGGTTATGGATCGGCCCGTCGACGTCGATTTCCACCCTGCCTCGACTGTCCGCCGTGCGTGGGGTGACGAGTGCGCCGTCCTCTCTCTTCTCAAGGTCTCCCTGGGGAAAATCGACCCTGCAGAACGGGTTCAGCAGCCGCACCAGGGCGAATACCCGAGCCGGGAGGACCAGCGAGAGATTGCTCCCCGAGCAATATATCTGCCCGTTCAGCTTCTTTCGTGGCTGGCCGAGGAGAATCTCCTGGGTTCCCGAATCCGTGCGAATATCGAGGGATTCAACCGTGAGGCGCCGGAGATCGAGGCGCATATCAGCCTCATGAAGCTGAAGGGAGAGCCGCAGAGGGACCGCCAGGGGCAGTTGGAGCCGCCAGGTGTTGCCCGCTTTCACGTGAGAGGGGAACAACGGCTGACTCACGGTGATCGAAATGTCGCTGCGGTCTCCGACGATCTCCTGGCGTATCGCTGGAGCCGGACGGGAGTCGAAGGTCTCGGTCACCAGGCGCGGCGCGGACTCGGCCGGCTCCGCCAGCAACCGCCCGTACGAGAACTGCACGCGCATTGCCAGCTCGCTGGAGCCTGCTTCGAACGGAAGCGCGTACTCATGGGCTGTCATCCGAGAGCCGTGAGCCGAGACCCTTTTCCAGGTCGAATCACCGACAAGCATGAATCCCGCAAGGACCAGCAGCAGAGGCCAGAGGTTCAGCGCAGTGTTCACCGCCGAAGCGGAGATGAGCTGGAGATTGTAGCCCAGGAGAGAAAGACCTATGACAAGGGAAAATCCCGAGAAGAGGAGCGCAATCCGCTTGGCCAGGGGATGCATCCCCATAATCTAGGGAGATTGAGGGGCCGATGTCAACTCGACGCCGCGTCCGTCGGCTTCCGTCTCTGGACATCCCGCGGGGCGATTGTTTACATTGATCGTGAAGGGAGTCCTCCCATGAGTGATATCGTTCCTCGAAGTCAAGTGACAAAGGATGGTGTAAAGGCGGCGGGCGCGATAGCCGGTGGGATCGCGCTGCTCGTGCTCGCGGCTAGCAGCCTTTTTGGCATCATCGCGGGCGGCATTCTCACGGTAGCCGGGCTTGCCTTGAGCTCATCGAAATCTGACAGGACCGCGGGAGTGGTGACGACCGTGGTGGGAGTTGCGGCTTTGGCCACGGGGATTCTGTGGCGTTTGATTCCCGGCATTCCATTGCTCATGCGAATAGCCGGATTCGTGTTCGTTGGCGCAGGCATCTATTCCCTCGTCAAGTTCTTCCGCGGAATGAAAACGAGGACCTGACCTGAGCAATGACCGCGGGGCGGCGGGAAAGGTCTGGATGGAGACCTACGGCTGCCAGATGAACAAAGCGGAGTCCGAATCCATTCTCATGTCTCTGACCGCTTCGGGATGGACGGAGGGAGAATCCGAATCCGACGCGGACCTGGTGATCCTGAACACCTGTTCTGTGCGGGAAACCGCGGAAGAACGGATCCGCGGCAGGCTCGGGCACTTTCGGCACGCCAAGAAGTCCCGG
>PMZS01000283.1 GCA_003170115.1 Spirochaetaceae bacterium | reverse complement strand
GCCCACCACGCGCATTACCTTCGCTCCGATCGCTTGCGCGTATTCAATGCTTTTCACCATCTCCGCGAAGGCCTTTTCGTTGCGCCCCCCCTCCAGCCCGTCGGGGTGACCCCAGGCGAAGACGCGGTCGAGGTTGTACTCGTCCAGCATGCCCTTGATCTCGGAAAGGTACCCGGGGTCGAACCGCGGGATGAAGCACGATTCCAGCGACACGCCGTCCACCTTCAGCTCGTGCGCCCGCGTGATGAAGTCCTCGAGGGACATCTGCTTCGAAGGCTTGCGCTGCTGGTCGTAGACTTCACCGAAAAACCTGTGATAGCAGTAGCTGTCGATCCCGATCTTCATGCCAGTGCCTCCTGATTTTCGCCGACTCTATGTCGCGCGAAAGCAATTGTCAACAAATGACAAAAATCGGCACTTTCAGTTTTGGAACTTGATAATTGAACGATGGGCCCTATGTATGCTTTTCGGACTCCGCAAGGTTGCCCTGCTGCCGGCGGATCTCCTTCAACTCCAGAGTGTACTCCCTTTCGTGCGTCGAGCAACCTACCGGTTTCTGCCGGATGAGGAACTCGACGCAGTTGTCGCACCCCGTGCACCACTTGATTTCATTCGCCTTGCCCTGCTCCAGCTTCAAGGGCAGCATCGGGTCCGCCAGGGACTGGCGGCCGATGGCCACCATGTCGCAGACACCTTCGCTGATGTTCTTGTTGCCCCAGTACACAAGTGAGGCTTCCTCTCTCTTCACCCCCCGGAAGCTGTTCTTGCCATCGCGAAAGAGGGAATAGGCGGAGCCGATGAGAACGGTTTCCTTCTTCATCGCCTTCCTGAACTCCTTCTGGAACCAGAAGTGCAGGTAGGAATAGTCGGGTATCTTCTTGTCGGGCTGGGTGAGGGCGAGAGTCAGGGAGGGATTGCCGGCGGACTGGATGATGTACTTCGCTCCCCGCGCCTCCAGACCCTTCACGAGGTCCAACACCTCGGTCAGGTCGATAATCGGGGTGTCCGGCCCTGCCGACCCCATGCCGCCCGGCAGTCCTTCCCACGCGGAGATTTTCGAGCCAAGGATGAAGTCCCTGTTCTTCACTTCCCTGCTCACCCGCTCGTAGAACTCGAAGGCAAAGCGCGTACGGTTCCCCCGCGATCCGCCGTATTTCCACTTACGGTCATTGAACGGCCGCACGAGCTGGGAGCCGAGGTAGCCGTGGCAGAGCTTGAAATCCACCCCGTCGGCACCGCAGTCGCTGGCCATCTTTGCCGCGAACACGAACCTCTCGAGGATCTCGTCCACTTCCTCCTCCGTGAGCAGGCGTCCCTCGTACCCCGGGAAGGGCTTCACACAGACCCGCTCGGAAAACTCCGGGCTGGAAAGCTCCCCCGAGTGGGTGAGCTGCCAGAGGATGAGTGGTTTCGGGTTGGCCTTCCTCATGGCCCCTACGAGGTCGGTGAGTCCCTTCTGATTCTGGGCAAGCGCGGTGAGCTGGTGAAGTCTCCCGCGGTTTTCATCGACCACCGAGAGGGCTTCCACGACGATGACCCCCGCGTTCCCGCGGGCAAGGCGGTCGTAGCGCCGGAAGGCAGTTTCCGTCGGGTTGCCGTTGGTGTCCGCGTCACAGCATTCCATTGCGTTGATGGCAATCCTGTTGGACAAGACCTTGCTGCCGATGCGGATGCTGGAAAGGATCGGCATGGTCTGATTCATAGAATCTCCCGCTTGGAAATCTCGGTGGAAACGAACACCTTGAAAAGGTTCGGATCCGTGCGCAGCTGCTCGAGGGCCGACTGCAGCTCCTCTACCGGCACGATCATGGAGAACATGCTTTCGGGCTTGATGTGGCCGTTGGCGATGAGCGCCATTGCGTCGGTCCAGTCGGTGCCCACACCGGCGCAGGAACCCACCACGGTCTTCTCTCCCAGTACGAGGTCAAAGGGTCTCACCGTGATCGTGTCGTCACCGGCGCAGATGCCGAACGCGGCAATCGTCCCGCCCGGGCGCACCATCTCAAAGGCCTGCTGGTATGTCTTCGACGTGCCGACCGCCTCCACGACGAAGTCCGCGCCCCGGCCGTCGGTGAGCTTCCTCACCTCCGCGACAGGGTCCTTTCCTTCCTTGATATTGATCGTGACGTCGACCCCGAACTCCTTCGCGATGGCAAGCCGCTTCGCATTGTCTCCGATCACGATGACGGGCGCCGCGCCGCGAAGCCGGGCGAGCAGGCCATGCAGCACGCCCAGGCCGCTGCCGATGACCGCCACGGAGCTTCCGTGCGTGACCTTGGCCGCTTTCGAGGAGTGGATGACGCAGGAGACAGGCTCGATGAACGCGCCGGCCATGAAGCTCAGGCTGTCGGGCAGCTTGTGCACCTGGTCGAAGGGCGCCTTCACGTACTCCGCGTAAGTGCCGTCCACGTGGATGCCCAACTGGTGGAAATCGCGGCACATGAGCTTCTGTCCCTGGCGGCAGTAGAAGCAGGTTCCGCAGGACATGTTGATGTCAGCGGTGACACGGTCCCCTTCCTTGATGCCCCTGGTCTTCACGCCCACTTTCGCCACCGTGCCGGAGAACTCGTGCCCCGGGATGAGGGGAAGCTTGTCCGCCGAATACTTGCCGGTAAAGATGCTCCAGTCGGTGCCGCAGATGCCGGTATACTTCACCTTGATGAGGACTTCGTTCTCGTCGATCGTGGGAACGGGGACCTGCCTGATCACCAGGGTGCCGGGTTTCTCGACCACCGCTGCCTTCATCGTTTGTGACATGTTCATCCTTCCTTTCATTCGCGTCCGCTCGTCCGCTCAGGCGAACAGCACGTCGTGCCTGCCCTCGTACGGTTTATCGATCAGGAGCGGCTTGAGGAAAGCGATCGTCTTGGTGATCCCGTCCCGCCTGCTCATGGTGACGTCCTCGTGCTCGTAGCTCATGACGTAGTCGTAGCCTATCAGGGAAAGCTCCGTGATGACCTTCTTCCAGGGCACGGAACCCCAACCGGGGATGCGGAAGCGGAACCCGCGGCCCAGCCTCTGCCAGTCACCCTGCGGGATTCTGCCCGAGCGCTTCACGTTGTGGTCCACCACCTCCCCGTCCTTCGCGTGCACGTGGAAAATCCTTCCCTTCAGCTGGTCGATGAAGTTCTCCACGTTGATGTCGAGATAGATGAGATTGGCGGGATCGAAGTTGAACCCGAACTCTTTCCGGCCGCCCAACAGCTCCACCGCGCGCAGTGCAGTGTCCACGTCGTAGACCAGCTGGTTGGGGTGCGGCTCGTGGGCGAACTTCACCCCGTACTCGGCGAACTTGTCCAGGATCTTCCCCCAGCGCTCCACGAACTCCTGCTCCATGTCCGCCCAGCCCTTCGCGTACGGCCAGGGAAAGAATCGTCCAAAATTCTCGCAGCCGATAAACCCGGTGACCACGGGCACTCCCAGCGCGTGGGCGGCCTGGGCCGTTTTGATCATCCGCTCCGTGCCGAACGCGATCTTCTCTTCCTTCGTCCCCTTGAAGATCGCGTCCGTGTCCTTGCCGTAGGGTCCGAGCACGATCTGGCCTTCGGGGTGGTTGGCCAGGGCGGAGATGATGAGCCCGCGTTCCTTCAGCATTGAGAGAAGCCCCTTCGCGTTCGAGCCTTTCACGATCTGTTCGATGTCCAGGTGCGGGTTACCGGCGAACGCCGGCATCTCAACCGCTTCGTAGCCCAGCCCGGCGGCCATCGTGCAGACCTCTTCCAGCTTCGTGTCCAGGTAGGTTGCCGTGAACAAGCCGATCTTCATCTCATTTCCTCCTTTGCGAGCAGCTCGCCCAGCTCGGCCTGGTGCCGCCGCACCATTTCGAAGGCGGGCATGAGCCTGCGGTATTTCTCCACGTTGCCGGGGACGGGCCTCGCCACGTCCTGCACCTTGTGGACCTGGTCTATGGCATCAAAACTTTTCCAGAGCCCGGCACCCACGGCGGCCACGGCGGCGGCGCCCAGGGAGCCCGCCTCCTGGTCGACGTTGGTCTTCACGCACTCCATGCCGTAGACATCGGCGAAGATCTGGCGCCACAGGGCGCTCTTGCTCCCGCCGCCGACCATCAGCATTTCGGGGGCAAGCGGCACGAACCTCCGCAGCACCTCCAGCACCGCCCCGAGATTCATCGCGATTCCTTCCATGCCGGCACGGACGAGGTCTCCTCGAGTGTGGCGCAGATCAATGCCGGCAAATGCGCCTCGGATGTGCGGGCTGGGCTCCTGCGAGCTCCCGCCGGCCAGGCTGGGATTGAAGAGAAGCTGGTGCGCGCCGACTGGCGATGCCGCGGCAAGCTCGTTCATGCGGTCATACATTTCCGGCGCATCGCCGCCCATCAGCACGTCACGGATCCAGCGGAAGGAGCTGCCCCCGGCAAAGATGCTCACCGCGGATGTAAACAGCCCCGGGATCACGTGCGTGAAAACGTATGGCTTCACCTTTGGATCCAGGACCGGCTTTGCCGAGGAGACCGCGATCCACGAAGAGGATCCCAGGGACGTGTACACCCTGCCTTCGCCCGTGTTGCGCGCGCCCAGCGCCATGCAGGAATTGTCCACGCCCCCGCAGGCCACTTTCACACCCGGGTGAAGTCCCAGCGCTTCCGCCGCAAGGTCGGTGAGCGTGCCGATGATCCGGGTCGAAGGGACAATTGAAGGAAAGAGCGCGGGAGACAGCCCGCTGGCACGGATGAACTCCTCCGCGTACTTCCAGCCCATGAGGTCGTAGATGCCAGTGCCGGATGCATAGGAATAGTCCGTAAAGGTCTTTCCCGTCAGGCGGAGATTGATGTAGTCCTTTGAGCCGAGCACCAGTGCGGTTCGGGAGAAGAGATCCGGCTCGTTGTCGCGGTACCACATGATCTTGAACACGGAATAGCACTCCGCGGGAAAACCGTTTCCGGTGGTCATGTACCAGCGGTCACGGTCCACCGTCTTGAAGAACTCGGCCGTCTGCCGGGATGCACGCGTATCCGACCAGATCGGGATGGAATCCCGCAGCAGTGCGCCCTTCTCATCGAGGGGGATCACGGCGAGGCTCTGGCCCGAGATGGCACAGCAATCCACATCAGCGGGAGAGGCAGGCTTTTGTTTCATCAGGGCGCGCGTGCCGGTGGCGATTGCCTTCCACCAGTCCTCGGGGCGCTGCTCGTGCCAGCCTGCGTTCGGATAGATCGTCTCGTAGGGCACGAAGGTGCTGGCCAGGCAGGTCCCGTCCACCGCATAGAGGGATGCCTTGGCGCCTCCCGTGCCCAGGTCGTAGGCAATGATGGTCTTCGCCATGCCCATTCCCCTCAGACTTCGACCACTCCGCCTGGCAGAGCGGCCACGGACTTCACGATGTCCACTGACGAGATGAGGTTGATGCCGAAACGGGAGACTCCCATGCGGTACATGGTGACAAGCGTCTCGATGGTCCGAATGTTGCCCGCTGCCTTTACCTTGATCGCTGAACCGACAAATGAAGTGATGAACTGCACGACGTCAAGCGTCGCGCCGCTGGGTGCCCAGCCGGTGGCGGTCTTCACGTACGCGGCCCCTGCGTTGATGCACACCTCGCAGGCCCGTTTCAGCTGGTCCCGGCTCAAATAGTGGACCTCGAGGATCACCTTCACAGGCACATCGCCGGCGGCGCGCACCACGGCGCTGATATCCTCCTCACAGTATGCATCCTCGCCGGAACGCAGCTTGCCGACGTTCAGCATCATGTCCATTTCCTGGACGCCGTCCTGCACGAGCAGCTTCGCCTCCGCTACCTTGATCTCGGTGCGGTGAGCGCCACCCGGGAAGCCGACCGGCGAGCCGATCAGGATCCCGGGGCTGCCGACGAGCAGGTCCTTCAGGAAGGTGACCCAACAGGGCAGTACGTGCACTGCTATGAAATGGTAGGCCTTGGCGCTCTCCACCAGGCCGCGGATCTCCGCCGCGCCGTGAGGCGCTTGAACGGCGCTGATATCGATGAGCTGCGCCACGTCCCGGGCAGTGAGGGTCATTCGGCCTGGCTCCTGGTCCCGACCGCCACCTCGGTCCGCCTCACGACCAGGAGCGGTGAGTGCTCA
This sequence comes from Spirochaetaceae bacterium, assembly GCA_003170115.1. Lineage (GTDB taxonomy): Bacteria > Spirochaetota > Spirochaetia > SZUA-6 > Fen-1364 > Fen-1364. The sequence goes on along the minus strand of PMZS01000283.1, from coordinate 11,111 downwards.
GGGATCTGCAGCCTCTCCGGCTCAGGCGGCAGGAAGTCGCTGACCTCATGATCTTCTGTTTCAATCTGGTTTTTCAGCGCGTTGCAGACCCAAAGGTACCGCGGGATAGCCCTTTCCATCGCCTTGATCCTTCCACGGCCCCTACTGGTGACGACGTCACGATGTCTGGAAGCGCATCATCGTAGCATCGTGATGTTTGGCTGTCAAGTCTTTTCATATCGAGCGGCCGGCGACAAAGTGATAACATAAACTACAACTTGACAACATTTGACAAGAAGCGTACTACCAAGGGCAGGAATTCGGACTGCTTCGGCAAGTCTCTGAGTGCAAGGGAAATCTACCACAATGAATCCTGTCGCGAAACGGCTTGGTATCTGTGTCATTGGCTCGGGCAGGGCAGGGATGATCCATGCCCGGAATTTTGCGCGCGGGATTGCCCGCGCCCGGCTGATCGCTCTGGCTGATCCTCATGCTCCGACGCTGCAGGAGGCGCAGCGCGAGCTGGAAGTGGAGACCGGGTACTCGGACTACAACGAGGCGCTGGCCGACTCCCGCGTCGACGCGGTGGTCGTCGTCACACCGACTTCTCTTCACAGGGAAATAGTTCTCAAGGCGGCACGGGCAGGCAAGCACGTGCTCTGTGAAAAACCGATGGCTATGGACGTGCGGGAGTGCGACGAGATGATTGCCGCCTGCGCCGCGGGCAAGGTAAAACTCCAGATCGGTTTCATGCGCCGGTACGACGACAGCTTCCGGGCGGCAAAGGAAAGGGTAGAGGGCGGTGAGATCGGGGACGTGGTGCTCGTGAAGTCCCTCACGCACGGCCCCAGTGTGCCGCAGGAATGGATGTACGATATCCGGAAAAGCAACGGCCCGCTTGCCGAGGTGAACAGCCACGACATCGACGCGGCACGCTGGTTCGTCGGAAGCGAGATCGACGAGGTCTACGCCATCGGCGGCAATTTCCGCTGCCCCCAGGCCGCCCGGAAATATCCTGACTTCTACGACAACGTGGCGATGGTCTGTCGTTTCGAGAACGGGAGGCAGGGTTTCATCGACGGCGCGGTGTCCGTGGGATACGGGTACGACGCTCGCATGGAGATAGTGGGCACCTCGGGGGTCATGTTCGTCGGCCGCAGGGAGCAGGACTTCGTCGTTGCCTGTTCCACCGCGAAAGGCATCGTGCAGCCCTTCGTAAAGAGCTGGCGCACGCTCTTTACCGGGGCCTACGCCGCGGAGGACCAGGATTTCGTGGACAGCATCCTGGAGGACCGGCCGCCGCGCGTGCGCGGGATCGACGGCAGGATGGCCGTCGCGGTGGTGAACGCGGGCAACCGTTCCATCGTGGAGCGCGCCCCGGTGCGCGTGGAAAGGAAGACGCAATGACGATGCGGGCGGCCCGCCTGTATGGAAAGGAAGATCTTCGGGTGGAGGAGATGCCGGTCCCCGAACCGGGGGTCGGAGAGGTGCTCCTCCGTGTGAAGGCCGCCGCGGTATGCGGCACGGACATCCGCATGTACAGGAACGGCGCGCGCGGTGCCACCCCTGGGAACCCGCTGGTGCTCGGGCACGAAGTGAGCGGCATCGTCGAGTCCGCGGGCCCCGACGTGCACGGCTACAGCGCGGGCATGCCCATCGCCGTGGCCCCCAACATGGGCTGCGGAGTCTGCGACCAGTGCGTGAGCGGCAACACCCAGATGTGCGCCACCTTCAGGGCATTCGGCATCAACATCCCCGGCGGGTTCGCCCCTTTCATGCTGATCCCCCGTGAGGCGGTGTCCCAGGGCAACCTTGCGCCGATCCCGGAAGGCGCGGACTTCGTATCCGCCGCGCTCGTCGAGCCCCTGGCCTGTGTCTATAACGCGTTCCAGAGAATTGCCATCGTCCCGGGGGACACCGTGCTGGTCATCGGCGCGGGTCCCATCGGCCTCATGCACGCGAAGGTCGCCCTCATGGCCGGTGCCGCGAAGGTTTTCATGAACGACCTGAGCGCCGAAAGGCTTTCCCTCTGCCGAAAAGTGGAGCCCGCGATCATCGCCCTTGAAAGCGCGGGACTGAAGGAACGCCTTTCCGAGCTTACCGCCGGCAATGGTGTGACCGTCTGCATCACGGCTGCGCCGTCCGCGGAGGCGCAGGTTCTCGCCCTGGAGGTCGTCGGATTGAATGGCCGGGTGATGTTCTTCGGCGGGCTGCCGGACGGCAAGAGCAAGGTGTCCCTGGACACCAACCTGGTGCACTACAAGCAGATCACGATCACGGGCACTTCGCGCCAAAGCCTCATCCAGTACAGGCAGACTCTTGCGCTGGTGGCCTCGGGACGGCTGGTGGTGAAGGATCTCGTCACGATGAAAACGCCCCTGGACGAGATCCGCGCCTCCTTCGAACAGGTCATGCAGGGCAAGGGGCTGAAGAACATCATCGAGTTCGCATGAAAAACCGGCTTTTCATCGGAGTGGACATCGGGACCCAGGGCGTCAAGGCTGCCGTGTACGACATGGACGGGCGGTGCCTCGGTGAAGCGTTCCGCAAGTCCGAGCTGCTTCATCCAGTGCCAGGCTCCGTTGAAGAAGATCCCGAGCGCCAGGTGCGCTCCACATGCGAAGTGATCGCCGAGTGTGCGGCCCGCGCGGACGGTGCGGGAACCGTGCGCGCGCTTGCCATCGACGGCCAGATGGCGGGCGTCATCGGCGTGGGCGAAGACGGGATGCACGTCACCCCCTACGACTCATGGCTGGACACTCGCTGCGCTCCCTGGATTGAACACATGCAGAAAGAGGCGGGCGCCGAGATCGTGCGGAAAGCAGGCGGCCCTCCCAGCTTCAACCATGGTCCGAAGATCCTCTGGTGGAAGCACGAGCAGCCGAAGACGTACGAACGGGTCCGCTGCTTCGTGCAGCCCGGAGGATACGCCGCCATGCGGCTGTGCGGGCTCGACGGCAGCCGCGCATTCATCGATACCAGCTACCTTCACTTCTCGGGCTTCGCGGACACCCGTGCCGCGGCCTGGGACCAGGCTCTCTGCGTGCGCTTCGGCGTCGACTCGGCGGTGCTGCCCAGGATCGTTGCGTCCCACGACGTCATCGGCCAGCTGGTGCCGGCCATGGCGAAGGCCTCCGGCCTGCCGGCCGGGGTGCCGATAGTCGCGGGATGCGGGGACACCGCGGCGAGCTTCCTCTCCTGCGGCGCGACCCGACCGGGCATCAGTGTGGATGTCGCCGGCACCGCTTCGGTGTTCGCCGCCACCACCGCGGAGTACCGCGCTGATGAGAAGGCAATGGTGCTCAGCTGCGGCCGCTCGGCCGTCCCCGGTCTCTGGCATCCGTACGCCTACATCAATGGCGGAGGAATGAACCTCGAGTGGTTCCGCGAGCAGATCGCCGGCGGGCTTGCCGGGGCGGGCTCCCTCTCAGGGGCAGGCTCCGCGGCTGCCGCGCGGGACTTCGACCGGCTGAACGAGATGGCCGCCGCGGTGAACCCGGCGGACGATGACCCGATCTTTGTCCCCCATCTCGGAGGCAGGGTCAGCCCGAGCCAGCCACGGCTGCGAGGCGCGTGGGTCGGGCTGGCGTGGAGCCATGGGCCCGGCCACCTCTTCCGCGCCGTGCTGGAAGGTGTCGTACTGGAATACGGCATCTACCTTCGAACCCTGGAGAGCCTGTTCGGCGCAGGCACGGTCACCGAGGTGCGCGTCACCGGCGGAGGGGAGAAGAGCGCGGTCTGGAACCGGATCAAGGCCGACACCCTTGGTGTGCCCATCGTTCAGGTCATGGGAGCCGGGGGTGCGCCGCTGGGCTCGGCGCTGCTTGCCGGATACGCCGAGGGAACGCTGCGGGACATGGAGGGTACAGCGGCGCGATGGATCCGGACCGGTGCCGTCACGCAGCCGGATCCACGGCGGATCGAGGCGGGGCGCAGGAGAACCGAACGGTACGCGGCGTTGCTTGAATCGATCAACGGCTGGACGTCGAGCGCCGGCTGAGAGTCATCAATCAGAGGAGAAGAGGACATCATGACGGAGCACACGACGGGTCCGAGCGTAAAACTGGACACCCCTTTCGGGGTCGACTACGACCTCGTGCACGGGATCATGAAGAACCCGCAGGTCCACACGATCCGCCTGGCATCCAGCATGCGAGGCCACTACAGGGACGCCAAGGCGCTGGAAGCCCTGGTCGCTCAGGGTGACCCGGTGCACTACGAGGTCTTCGAAATGAAGATACCCCAGGAAGTGGGCCAACTGCAGTTCTGTATCAGCAAGACCTACCCCGGCACGGTAGGCGGGGAATGCTTCATGACAAAGGGCCACTACCACGCCGTGCCGGGGACCGCGGAGATCTACCTCTGCCTGCGCGGCGAGGGTTACATGCTCATGAAGCTGCCCACGGGCGAAAGCGCCTGTGAGCGGTTCCTGCCCGGGCGCATGTGCTACGTGCCCCCTTTCTGGGGCCACCGGACCGTGAACACCGGAGACGAACCCCTCATCTCCTTCTGCGTCTACCCCGGCGAGGCCGGGCACAATTACGCGGACATCGAGAAGGAAGGATTCCCCCAGCGCGTGTTCAAACGCGCGGGCAAAGTCGAGATAGTTCCCGCGAAGGCCGGGTAGGCCGATGGCCAGGATTCTCGTCACGCCGCGCTCCCTCACGAAGGGTGGGGACCCGTCGCTGGACCTCCTGAAAAAGGCCGGCCACCAACTCGTCTTCTGTACGCCGGGAAAATCACCCGACGAGCAGGAGCTGCGGGGCCTCGTGCCAGGCTGCGCGGGATGGCTTGCGGGAGTGGAGAAGATTACTGACGTGGTACTCGCCGCCGCGGATTGCCTGAAGGTCATCAGCAGGAACGGCACCGGAGTGGATTCGATCGACCTCGCCGCGTGCGAGCGCCGGGGAATCAGTGTGCTGCGCGCCGAAGGGGCCAACGCCCGCGGCGTGGCGGAGCTCACGATCGCCCTCATGCTCTCGCTCCTGCGCTCGGTCTCCTACGGCGATGCCCGGTTGAAAGCGGGAGGCTGGGAGCGCCGGCAGGGAACCGAGCTGGAGGGCAGGACCCTCGGCGTGATCGGCACCGGCAGGATAGGAAAACTGGTCACGAAGTTCGCGCTGGGCATGGACATGAGAGTGCTCGGCCACGATGCGTTCCCCGATGCGTGTTATGCTCCCTCCCCGGAGTTCCGCTACGTCACTCTCGAGGAGCTTCTGGCTTCCTCCGATATCGTGACACTCCATTGCCCGCATACGCCCGGCCAGAGGCCGCTCATCGACGGCCCGGCGCTCGCGCGGATGAAGAAAGGCGCGGTGCTGATCAACACCGCGCGCGGGGGGCTCGTGGAAGATGCGGCGCTCCTGGCCGTCCTCCAGGACGGACGGCTGGCCGGCTATGGTGTCGACGCGTACGAGAAGGAGCCGCCCGATCCGAGCCCGCTCCTTTCGCACGACAGGGTGATCGCCACGCCGCACGTCGGCGCCTTTACTGCAGAGAGCGTGTCCCGCGCGACCCGGGTCGCCGTGGACAACCTGCTGAACGCGCTTTCAAGCGCGAAATGAGAGGAATGGTATGCTGAAGGGGTATTGCGGGAAGGTCCTGCGGGTGAACCTGAGCACGCGCGCGACTTCGGTTGAAAACCTCAAGGAAGACGAGGTGAAGATTCTCCTCGGAGGCCGGGGGATCGCGGCCAAGTATTACTATGACGAGATCGGTCCCGGCGTGGACGAGCTGGGCCCGGACAACAAGATATTCTTCATGACCGGCCCGCTCACCGGCACACCGCTGGTCTCCACCACGAAGTTCCAGCTCGCCACCAAGTCCCCCGAGACCAGGATGTACCTCTGCTCCAACTGCGGCGGCGATTTCGGCCCCCAGCTGAAGCAGGCGGGGTTCGACGGTCTGATTATCGAGGGAAAGGCCGCCGAGCTCACGTGGCTTTCCCTCAAGGACGGGGCTTTGGAGTTTCATGACGCGCGGCCCTGGAAGGGATACACCTCGGTGAAAACCCTGGGAGCCCTCCGGGAAGCCTTCGGCGAGAAGAAGGCGGGTGCCATGTCCATCGGGCCCGCGGGAGAGCGCCTGGTGCGAATGTCCTACATCAACGTTGATGATCGCGCATTCGGCCGGGGCGGTCCGGGTGCCGTGATGGGTTCGAAGAACCTCAAGGGAATCATCGTGAAGGGCAGCGGGGACATATCACTGGCGGACGCGGAGAAGGTTGCCGCGATCAGGAAGGCGGCCGTGGTTGAGCTGAAGACCAGCCGCGCCAACCACACCAAGTTCGGAACGCCGCAGTACGTCGAGCCGCTGAACACCCTCGGATGCATGCCCACGCGCAATTTCCAGACCGCGTATTTCGAGGACTGCGACAAGGTGGATGCCCACGAGATGGTCGCCCACTACGTGAAGAAGAACTACGCCTGCTACCGGTGCACGGTGGCCTGCGGGAAGATGTGCGAGGTCACGGAGGGCCCCTACAAGGGCGCCCATGCGCGCACGGAGTTCGAGACCGTGGGCCTCCTGGGCCCCGACTGCGGCATATCCGATTTCGCCGCGATCGTGAAGGGAAACCAGCTCTGCGACGAGCTGGGAATCGACACGATGTCCGCCGGCAATGCCGTGGCACTGACAATGGAGCTGTTCGAGAAGGGGCTCATCACGAAACAGGATACAATGGGGATCGACGCACGGTTCGGCAATCCTGACGCGCTCCTGGGCATCATCGAGCTCATCGCGGCGAGGCAGGGTATCGGTGATCTGCTGGCAGAGGGTATGTACGGGGTGAAAAAGGCACGGCCGGAGTGGAAGCGATTCATCCTGGACGTGAAGGGCATGCCCTTTGCCGCCTACGACCCTCGCGGCTTCACGGGCAACGGCCTCACCAACGGCACCTCCAACCGCGGCGCCTGCCACAACGTCGGCGGCTGGACCATTCGCGCGGAGCTGCAGAGCGGGAAGTACGACCGCTACGCGCTGGAAGGAAAGGCGGCCCTGGTGAAAGCCGCGCAGGACAGCCGCGCCTACGTCGACAGCATCGGCATGTGCACCGTCGTGCGCGGCGCCTTCGGGTTTTCCGAGGCGCCCACTGGCGAAGTCCTCGAGGCCGTGACTGGATACGCCTTCACGCCGAAGCTTATGGAGATCGCCCAGCGCATCTACTGCCTGGAGCGGGTGATCCTCAATCGCGAGGGCATCCGGCGGCGGGACGACCTCCTGCCTGAGAGAATCACGAAAGAGACCCTGCCCAGCGGGCCGACCAAGGGCAGGATCCTCACCGATGCGATGTACGACGTGATGCTGAAGGATTACTATGGGCTGCGCGGTTGGGATGCCGACGGAGTGGTGACGGAGGAAACCAAGTCGAAATGGGGACTGAAGGAGCTCCTGGCATGAATGGGCCGTCCGCCACGGTGACGGTGCGCATCCGCTATCTCTCGGCGATCCGGGAGAAAACCGGCGGCAGGCGCCAGGACGAACTGAGCCTCCCGCACGGCAGCACGCTCCTCTCGGTGGCGGACTGGCTTCAGAAGAGCTACAGCATGTCTGTTCCCGGTCCATCGCTCATGAGCACGATCAACGGGTACGGGTGGAACCAGGTCCCGGGCGGACTTGCCACGGAGCTTCACGAGGGCGATGAGATCGCTCTCTTTCCCCTGCTGTCTGGAGGATAGGATATGAACGGAAACGACGTCTTCGCACTTCTTGCCAAACACGTGGTGGTTCCCGTGATCGCCATCGACTCCGTCGACGCGGCGCTGCCCCTTGCTGATGCCCTTCTCGAGGGGGGGCTGCCGGTCGCCGAGATTACCTTCCGCACGGCAGCAGCCGCGGAAGTGATCGCGAAGATCGCTTCGCTGAGACCATCGATGGTGCTCGGTGCCGGCACGGTCCTCACCGCGGAGAACCTCGGCCGGGCATGCGATGCGGGCGCGAAGTTCGGCGTGGCGCCCGGGTTGAACCAGGACGTCGTTGCCGAAGCGGCCCACAGGGGGCTTCCGTTCATCGCGGGTGTCATCACCCCGTCAGAGATCGAACAAGCACTCGCCCTTGGTTTGAAGCTCCTGAAGTTCTTCCCCGCCGAAGCCTTTGGAGGCCTGAAGGTGATCAAGGCCCTCTCCGCCCCCTACGCGCACATGGGAGTGAAGTTCATGCCCACGGGCGGGGTTTCAGTGGCGAACCTGGCCGACTACCTCGCGGAGAAAGCCGTCGCGTGCGTTGGCGGGACCTGGATTGCCACCCGGGAGGCTATTGCGGAAAAGAAGTGGGCGCAGATCCGCGACAACTGCAAGGCCGCAATTGAGATAGTGAAGAGAGTGAGGGGGTAAGGCCGCGGTTGCCGCTCGGAGCGATCGATCCGGGCGACGCGCGCAGCCGTTTCCAGTATCCTGGGATGGGACGCCGCCGGGCAGGTACCACCAACGGGGCACCAGCTCGCCGCAGAGGCTGTGCCGAACGAGAAGCTGCTGCGCATTGAAGAAGCAGGGGAGACGATCAGGCAGGCAGCGTCATAGAGGCGCTCTCTGACAAGCCGGGTGCAGAATAGCTCATACCTGCGTTGGTAGGAGGCTTTGATGAATTCGGAGAAAGCGGGGAAATGTGGCTGCCGCAATTTCACCGGCCTGGTGGATTTCTTGTGTTCCTCCAGGAGCATCATGTAGCCCATCCATGGTTTGGTTGACGGACGGAAAGCTCCCTCGCGATACGCTGTGTTCAGATCTGTCGCGTTGCCAAGGGCTTCTTCGACTCTGTTGTTGAAGTTGTTGCCGAAAGAACCGACATGGGACTTGAACTAGACACTGGCGATGAGTCTGCCGTCCAGAACGACCACGAGATCCCAATCCTTCTCAGGGCGGAAATAGCCTGGAAGCGTCGTGCTTCTGACGTTGATTGCTGAGGCGGGTATTCCCTCACCCTCGACGATGCTGGCGAAAAGCGAGACAATGCCATCTATCTGCTTGCCGCCGGTGACCATGGAACGAGCGCCCGCGTCCTTGGCCCCGCTCTTGCCGCCCTGTCTTCTTCCTTGCGAGGTACGGGTTTTCCAGAAGTGAGTCACGGCGCGGCGGAGATCCTGCTGCAGATTCCTGGGTGCAGGCGCTTACGCCTCCGACGGGATGTGAGTTTTGATTGTTGTCTTTGCAAACATGTCGGCTGTCTCGGTGAGCAGGCGATCCTTGGAGAGGCCGAAGTAGTGGGGATCGATTTCGATGCCGATGCTGTTTCTTCCCGACTGCGCCGCGGCCAGATTAGTGGTGGCCGTACCCATGAACGGATCAAGGACGGTGTCGCCAACAAAGCTGAACATCCGTACCAGCCGAAGGGCGAGTGATAGCGGATAGGGGGCGGGATGGTTCCTGGTAGACTCCCCTGTGATGTCGTGCCAGATCTGCTGGAACCACTTTTTGTGATTGGGATCGGAGATGACGCTTAACAGCCTGGCCGCGCGAGAGGGTTTGCGGTAGCCGCCGGGCTTTCGCAGCATGAGGATGTATTCGATATCGTTCTTGATCACCCCATTGGGCTCATAAGGTTTTCCCAAAAACCGTGAGTTGCCCCCGACTTCGTAGGTGGCGTTGGCGATTTTGTGCCAAAATGATGGGAGCAAGGTTGGAGAAGCCGATCTTGCGGCAGTGCTCTTGAATGGAGGAGTGCAGGGGCACGCAGGTGTGCTCTCCATTATTCTTTCGCCGAGAGAGGCACACGTCTCCAACCACGCAGATCAGCCTTCCCCCTGGAGTCAGCGCGTCATAGATCCACCGCCACACGGCGTCCAGATCGTCGAGGAACTCCTCGTAGTCCTCGACGTGACCGAGCTGTCCATTGACTTCGCGGTATCGCTTCAACGTCCAATACGGCGGAGAGGTGACAACCAGGTGCACGGACTCAAGGAGGAGCCGCGGGGAGATTCTGGCGTCAGTGAGGTGAAGGTCATGAGTGGTGGGAATGCGTCGGATGGCTTCTTCGACAGCCGCCATGGCGCGCACATTCTTGGCCAGCTCAGGGATGGCGGTATCCGGATCCGCCACCTGCTGCACCTCGGAGGGTACATACTCTGCCAGAAGCTCGCCGTCGGCCGTTTCAATTATCTGCATTGCAAGGAGGCACGCTCCTGCGGAACACGCCGCTTGAATGATCGTTTTATATGGGCAGTAAGGTCAAGGGACTTCAGGTCGATTTCAGGTCGAGCATCAAACATCCGTGTCCTTGTGGTGAGTGGCGCGTTCGGGTTGATTCTTCCTGGTGAAATTGCTGAGCGTACGGTAAAGGAAGGATCGGTTGTTTGGCGGGAGCTCAAGGAAGTCGCGGAGCTTCTTGAGACTCCGCGCATCGAAGCGACCGGCATCGTTCGCATCCCCTTCTTCGTTCCCACGTGCGCCAGATTCTTGTCCCCGCACGAGCTGATCAACCCTCGCACAAACTGCGATCCCCTCCTCCGACAGAAAAACCGTTTTTGAGATTGCACCTTCGGCGCCTGACATTTGACAAGAATGTGCTGGCAGAGCCATAATGAGTTTGAGGAGCGGTCTCTCTACAATGCTCTCTTGAAGGTCAGTCGCCGATTTTCATGGCGTCCTTGCTATCAGAGGGTGCATAGGCAAGTAGGCAATCAATAAGGAGGACCTCAGATGTCGTTTCGAAGTCAAGCCATCGACTCATTTGGCCGTACGTTGATTTCGTTAAAGGTGCAGATCCTCTTGCGATCTGCGCTTGTAGTGATGACATCGTTGTTGATACTCGCCGGTTGTTCACTTGATTCTTCAGGTGGTTCTTCAGGAACATCGTCGGCGGCGCCGCCCTCAGCTTCGACGGTGACAATACAGCCGATCCCCTACGAAACGTGGAGTTCGATGATGTCCGAAATTTGCTTCACCCCCCCCATCGACTCCAGGTCCTGCGTTAGCGGCCTACTTCATCACGAATCTCGGCTACTTTCAGTCGTATCTTGTTGAGGCATTTATCGAAGGCACTCTGGCGGGTTGGACCGACAGCATGCCTTCGCCGTACACGTCAGGTACCGAAACAATAACCTGGAGCCATAACGGCAACACGTGGACTTGGACCTTCACCGATGGGGCAGACACGATAATGATCACTATTGCCGCAATAAGGAACCGACACAAAATAAA
>PMZS01000078.1 GCA_003170115.1 Spirochaetaceae bacterium | reverse complement strand
GTGGGCGCCGCCTATATGGTGCAGGAAGACATCCTCTCATCGAAGAACGTCGTAAAGATCATTGACCAGCACAAGGCCGGGACGTTAGAAAGACGGCAGCGTGCGCGGCGCAAGTAGGCGTCGCGCGTAGAAGGAGGCCGAAGGCCCATTCTTGCAGGCAGCTCACGGCCGAACCGGGGTGGGGAGCGAGAGGGTCGGAGGGGATAGCATGAAGGTGGGTCTTCAGATGTTCACAGTGCGCGGGTCCTTTCGAATAGATCCCATGGGCACGCTGGAGAAGATCGCCGAAGCCGGCTACCGGTTCATCGAGCTGGCAAATCACAAGGCGCTGACCGATCCGGGCACCGGTTTCGATACAAACGTCGACATGTTGAAGGCCAAGCTTGACGCTTTGGGAATCACTGTCGTTGGCGCGCATGTCCTGCCGCTCGACGAACAGAACATTGATGCCGTTCTTCGGTACAACAAGGATCTCGGGAACACAACCGTGTCGATCCCTCTCGATTTCTGGCCGACTGAAGAAGACCTGATGAAGGCGTGCGGCAACTATAACCGTCTGGGAGAGATCTGCCGCAAGAACGGGATGCGCCTCCTGTTTCACAATCACTACCATGAGTTCCAGCGGTTCAATGGTCACTACATCCTCGATCTGATAATGGCACATACGGATCCCGAGCTGCTGAGCCTCGAGCTGGACGCCTACTGGACGATCCGGGGCGCATTGGATCCCGCGCGCGTCATCCGTGAATACGGAAAACGCATCGCGATGGTCCATGAGAAGGATTTTCCTCTCCGTCAGATACAACACATGAATGCATGGATTGTCGCGGACCAGGACACACCCCTGGACAATGCTACATTTCATGCGGGGATCAAGCCCGAGTACTTCACGGAGATCGGAGACGGCGTCATCAAAGTCCAGGATGTAATCAATGCCTCAAACGAGCTGGAGATCCCCTATCTCCTTGTGGAGCAGGACTATATGAATGGCCTGACGGAGTTCCAGAGCATCGCACGCAGCATGCAGAACCTCAAGAGAATGCGCGGACTGGAGTGGTAAGCCGCGCGGTCGGTGCCTGCTTGTCCCTTCGCGGGATGTGCTGGTGCGCCGGACTGCAGCCGCCGGTTCAGGTCTGAGCGCGGCGGTCAGTTTGTGAGGGCTGCGATCGCCGCACCGATAAGGGGTGCATCTTCGGCGCGGGTGATCTCGAAGAACCTCTCCTTCTCCCTCCCCAGGAACGTCCGCATGAAGCACTCCACTCTGGCCCGGAATCCCGGAAGCTGCCAGAAGGTCGTACCGTCGGCAGTGATGCACACCGGCAGGCGCGGATCCTTCCCGTTGCCCATTTTCAGGAGCACGGCGCACAGGTTGATGGCGACGAGCTTCGCCGAGCGCTCCACGACGGCGTCGATCAGCCGGAACAACGCCTCCCCGTCCTTGCGGGGAATGCGGGCGCACACCTTGCCGAGCAGGCTGTCAACGCCCCAGGGAGAACCCAGAAAGTCGCTCACGTCCTTGGAGGTGAATACCTCCAACCGCCCGATCTCTTTCGCACCTTCGGCGGTGAAGATCCCGTCCCGGGCCGCGCAGCGGATCATGCAGTGACTCAAGCCCCCGATGTACGCTCCTGAGACCATCTTCTCATTCCGGTATTTCCCCGGATTCGCGGTGGTGGCGTCAAACTCGTTGTCAATCAATCCGATGGGGCCCCGGCCGAAGGAGCCGGATTCCATGTTGATGATCTGCGATCCCTCGGGTTCCAACTCCGGGCGCTTGATGATTCCTGCATTCGCCTCCACGTAGGCGGAGTTCAAGCCGGTGCCGCAGACAAGCCCGACGTAGCCATCGAAGCTCGCCCCGGGCGCGGAGTTTCGCCCCGCGAGCAGGGTGGCGACCGTGTCGTTCAAGAGGATGATCCGGGGCGGCCGGGACACGCCCCTGCGGGACATGGCCTCCGCAAGCCCGGCGCCGATCATCTCCCCCTCCACTTCCTTCGCCCGGATCTCCTTGGAGAAGTAGATCAGTCGTCCGTCCTTCTGCGGAGTCATCTCCACAGCATAGGAGAAGCAAAGCCCGATCGTATCGGCCCTGGTTGCGACAGGGGCGACAAACCCGGCGAAAGCATCGAAGAACTGGTCCCGGGCGATTTCCGAATCGCTCCCGGGCATGCGGTGCCGGGTCAGGTCATCGATCGAGGGCCTTCCTGCGGCGTCGAAGCTCACGACGGCAACGCGCAAGTTGGTGCCGCCGGCGTCTATCGCGATGACTGCCCTGCCAGGCCGTACGTCGCTCGATGCCCCGATGTAGGTGGGAATCATCTCCAGCGTCGATTCCCGGCCCGCCAGGCCGCGCGCCATTTCCCGGAGGAACCTCTCGGTGTACCTGCCCATCTTGACTCCGCGAGGGTGCATTCGGTTTCGTTCAAGATAGGCGTCGACCGCCTCCCGAACAGGTCGTGGTCCATCGGCTTTCATTGCGTTCCTTCCGTTGATAGAGTTGGGTACCGAGACGTTGTACGCGTTTCTCCGAAGCGATGCAAGTCCCAGTGACCGTGCGTTATAGTAGCCCAAAATGCTAGTAATTGGCTTGACAAGTACAATCTTTGGATATATGATCCGCTTCGAACTGAGCGCACCAGGGAAGAACTGATGCGGTAGGTCCCACGTAGCACACGAAGAAGATCTTGCGGAGGAGGACAAGGATGGCAGTTCGAATCGGCGTTATCGGTGCAGGCACGGTCAGCAAGCACCACATGGAAGCGTACGCGAAACTGAAGGACGTTAAGGTGGAGGTCGTCTGTGACTTGAACGAGGCGCGGGCCCGCAAAGCGGCAAGCACCTACTCAATCCCCCGGGCCGTCATGAATCATCAGCAGCTCCTGAACGAAAAGCTGGACGCGGTGAGCATCTGCACATGGAACAACACACACGCGGACCTCACCATCGACTGCCTGAAGGCCGGGGTCAATGTCATCTGCGAGAAGCCGCCCGCGATGAATACCGCGCAAGCGGTCGAAATGCTGAACGCGTCGAAGAAGAGCGGCAAGCTTCTCATGATCGGTTTCACAAAGCGGTTTACTTCCAAGTTGATCGCGGTCAAGAGACTGGTGGATGACGGCGTCCTCGGCAACATCTACTCCGCGCGCGCGGCGTTCCTGAGGCGGGCAGGAAATCCAGGCGGTTGGTTCGCAGACATCAAGCGCTCGGGCGGCGGGCCGCTGATTGATCTCGGCGTTCACAACATTGACCAGGCGAGGTTCTTGATGGGCAAGCCGAAGGCGAAAACGATCAGCGCCGTGACTTTTGCCAAGCTGGGGCTGCGGGGCAACATTACCGAGCCCGCTCGTTGGCTGTCAGCGGACTTCGATCCCAAGACGCCTTCCACCGTGGAGGACCAGACCACTGCGTTCATCCGGTTTGACAATGGCGCTGCGCTGTCAGTCGATGTGAGCTACTCCCAGCATCGGGACACAGACGAACAGACGTACCTCGACCTGTATGGTGACAAGGCGGGCGTCAGCCTCGAGCCGAAGTTGGTGATCAGCTCTGAGAACAATGACTACCTGACCGACACCTTCCCGTGGGTCGCGGAAGATGTCTACCAGAAGCCCTTTGACAGGGAGATCAGCCATTTCGTCGATTGTGTGCGCGACGGCGCTGTCTGCCTTAACCCGGCAGAAGACGGTGTGGAGATCATGAAGATTCTGGATGGCATTTATGAATCCGCGAGGTTGAGCCGGGAGGTCCAGATCTCGTGACGTGCGAGAAACAATTTACCAATATTTGCTTGACAGATCACAATCATTGGACTATTGTGGCAACAATCGGGACGGAGCCGAAACAGCGGCGGGCACCCTTCCGAATTGTCCCCCAGTGACGCTGCCAGTCCGGCCTGGCCGCGGGCCGGCGAAAGCAGCGCTCAAACAGGGGAAGACCTAATTGCTCGCGCGAGCGAGAAGAGGAGGAGAGCATGACTAGCATTCGGTACAGGTGGCTCATTGCCTTCGTCGTCATGGCGGCCGCCATGACGCTTGCAGGGGTGGGCAGGGCGGAGGCCGCGCCGAAGCCGGCGTCTATCACCGCCCAGATCCAGGTGAACCCAATCAATGATCCCGTCATCAACCTGGCAATCCCGGCCTTCGAAAAGAAGTACGGCATCAAAGTCAACGTCGAGAGGGTCTCGACGGACACCGCCCACGAGCAGCTCATCCTGGATATGGCGGAGAAGAGCAGCCGACTTGACCTCCTCACGTTCCCAGACGAATGGGCACCTGAGTTCATCAACAACGGCTGGATCTATCCTCAGGATGAGTTCTGGCCGAATCCCGCGGCGGTTGCCAAGGACGAGCTCGGGATTCTCTACCGCGAGCCCGACTTCACCAATACCATGCACAAGAAGCTGTACATGATCACCTCCTACCCGGGGGCAATCATCCTCATGTACAGAACTGACGTGTTTGCCAAGGCGGGGCTGCAGCCGCCCAAGACGGTCCAGGAGTGGGAGGCCGATGCGAAGAAGCTGAACGATCCCTCCAAGGGATTCTACGGGATCTCGATGGGCTTCAGCACCAAGGGTAACCAGCTTCGCGGGAACTGGATGGCGATGATCGGCGCGTTCGGCGGGAAACTGTTCGATGACAAGTGGGCCCCCGTCTTCAACCAGAAGCCTGGAATTGACACGGCGCTGTTCATCAAGCGGATGCTGCAGTACAATCCTCCTGCCGCGCTCGCAAATGACTACTCTGAGGCGCTCAGTGAGTTCACTCAGGGAAGAACGGCCATGTTATGGCTGTGGTCCCACGCGATCTACGGCATCACTGACCCGCAGCAGTCCAAGGTTGACGGGAAGGTCGGTGCGGTGTCGCTTCCCGCGGGCCCCGCGGGAAAGAGCGGACTGGAGGCCGATTATTACTGGGCCGTGAGCTCATACTCCAAAAACAAGGAATGGGCGTCGAAGTTCATCCAGACGATCCACGACCCGGAAATCGTGAAGCAGGCGTGGCTGCATGGCGGCACCCCTCCGGCCCTGCAGTCGGTTGCGAAGGATCCCGAGGTTGCCAAGACGTTCTTCACGGGCCCCGCGCTTGTCGACCAGTTCAAGTTCGCCAGCGGCTATCCGCGCATGAGCGTCTGGGAGTACTTCTCAGAGCGGGCGGAAGCGGCGCTTGGCAAGATCATGGCGTCAAACGATGATCCGAAGCAGATCCTTGACGGTCTGGCGGCGGACATCACCGTTGAGCTCAAGAAGGCCGGCTACGTGAAATAAAGCATCTGTGGTTGTGGCTGGCGCCCAGCGCGGGAGAGCGCATCGGGGCGTGCGGGTGCCCCCCTCTCGCGAGTGGCGCCAGCCTGCTTGTGAAAGACCGGCACAACCGACTTCCGGGGAGTGGTGAAATGAAATTATCAAGGCCAACCGCGGCAATCGGCTTTCTTATGATTGCTCCTGCCGCTGTTGTGATGCTGGGCACCCTTGGCTACCCGATCGTCAATTCGTTCATCATGAGCTTCCAGCAGATCAGTCAGGCAGGCTATTGGAAGACGCAGTTCATCGGGGTGACGAACTATCTGCATTTGCTGGGGGAGCCACGGTTTCAAAATGCTCTGCGGGTGACCGCCATCTATACGGTGGTCGCGGTGGGCTGCGAGATGGTCCTTGGTTTCGCCGTTGCGTTGGCGGTGTTCGCCGAGACGAGGTGGTCCCGCCTGATGCGATCTCTCTACATCGTCCCGATGGTGATGGCACCCGTGGCTGCGGGGCTTCTCTGGCGGTACATGTATCAGCCTACCTTCGGCGTGATAGACCAGGCGCTCATGGGGACAGGGATCCTGAGCAAGCCGGTCATTTTCCTCGGCGTGGTGGGCTCGGCGCTGCCTTCGCTCCTGGTGGTGGAGATATGGCAGGCAACTCCCTTCGTCATCATCGTATTCGTAGCGGGACTATCGGCTCTGCCGCAGGAACCGTATGACGCGGCGCTCGTGGACGGGGCATCAGGGTGGAAGCTCATCCGCTACGTCACTCTCCCCATGCTTCGGCCGATCATCCTGATTATCGTGATCATCCGCTCCATGGACGCCTTCCGCGCGTTCGATCTCGTGTACGTAATGACGCGGGGAGGACCTGCATCATCCACAGAGACCGCCACCTACTACACGTGGATTAGCGCGTTTCGGGAGTTCGATCTGGGCAAATCGTCAGCGGCAGCCTACATCATCACGCTGGTGGTGCTCCTGATGAGTATTGCCTTGATTTCAAGCATTCGGAGTGAACAACAATGAGCCAGAAAACCCAGAATAGATCCCCGAGGGGACTGGCGTCAAACTCCGTTCTCCGCTGGGTATTCCTCGGGATTTTCACCTTCTTCGTCGCATTCCCTCTGTACTGGATGATCATGAATTCATTCAAGACGGGGACGGAAGCCTTTGCGACTCCGCCGACGTTCCTGCCGATGCAGCCGACGGTCCTCAGCTATGTCACCAGCCTCGCGATGGGGCAGCATTCGTACGGTGTGTCGTTCCGTAACTTCGTGAACAGCATAGTCGTGTGCATCTGCACGGTCGTGATCTGCATCGGGCTTTCTGCCCCTGCCGCGTACTCCTTTTCCCGGGCACGACTGAAGGGGTCATCTTTGATGCTGCTGTTCGTCCTGTTGCTCCGCATGGTTCCTCCCATTGTCATCGTCGTGCCCTTGTACAGCATCATGCGGACGCTTGGCCTCATTGATACTTATCCGGCTTTGATTATCGCCTTCGTTGCCCTCAACATGCCCTTCGCGATCTGGCTGCTCAAGGGTTTCTACGACGGGATCCCACGGGATCTCGTCGAGGCTGGAATGCTGGACGGATGCACCCATTTCGGCGTCTTCTTCAGGATATTCTTCCCGTTGAGCCTGCCGGGGCTGACCACGGGCGCAATCCTGGTTGCAATTGGCACATGGAATGACATCCTGGTGAGCATGGTCATGGCGAGGGAAAAGGTGAAGCCGGTGTCTGTTGGGCTTGGGCTGCTGGATACCCAATTTGACACTCTGTGGGCGCAGGTCATGGCGACCTCAGTTCTGGCGATTCTGCCGGTGATCTTCTTCGCCTTTCTGGTTCAAAAGAACCTCGTACGGGGGCTGACCATGGGTGCGGTGCGCTAGGAGATCGGGTTACCTACTGCGGGGGGGGGCATTCAGGCCTGCGACGTGCGCTGATTCCCCCCCCGTGCACCAGAGCGTCGTGCTGCATTACGCGCGCGTGCGGAAAACCTCGCATAGGAAGAGAGCGCACTTTTTTTCCGCGCGCCGGAGCTCGTGATTCAAGCCACTGTGCAGGCGTGCACGCGTCGCAGGCGGAGGCGTTTCCGAAGGAGGGTCGCTTGAAGAACAGCCTTGGGATTGGAATCGTCGGTGCAGGAGCGATCGCGGGTCGCATACTTGAGCACCTCTCACTTCCGGATGTCTATGACACCGTGCACCTTGCTGCTGTTTGTGACCCGGTCCCGGGTCGAGCGAAGACCGCTGCCGCCAAATACTCAATCCAGCGATCGTACGAGAGTTATGAGGAGCTCCTGGCGGATCCGAATGTCGACATGCTGACAATCTGCTCCCCGATCGGTCTTCATTTCAAACAGGGCATGATGGCCATCCAGAGCGGCAAGCATGCGCATTTCAACAAGACAATGGCGGTGACGCTGCAGGAAGCCGACCTGCTGATCGGGGCCGCGAAAGAAAAGGGTGTCAAGCTGGTATCGTCGCCCGGCGTCATGCTCTGGCCGTTCAACCAGCGCAAGAGGAAGTACATCCTCGAAAGACGCCTGGGGCGCATGGTCTGGGCCTCGGGGAACAGCGGTAATGCCGGAGACTACCATATCAACGAGCCAGAGCGGCAGAATGACCGCGACGTTCTTAGGAGCGTGAATCCTTCCTGGTACTTCCAGAAGAATGGCGGGGGGCCTCTGTATGACTCCACCGTCTACGCGATGCACAGCATGACGGGGGTTCTGGGTCCGGCGCGTTCTGTCACGGCTGTCACAAGCAAGGTCCGCGAGACATTCGAGTATCACGGCAAGATCATTCCCAATGAAATGGATGACTTGATCATGCTCCTGGTCGGATTCGACGATGGCGTCTATGGCTTGATCACCAGCATTCCAACAGCTGAACCTCCGGCGTTTGGCGGACAATTCTGCGTCTTCTATGGGCTCGATGCGTACATTAACGAGAACGGGCTCAACGGGAAGGGCGAATTGACCTACGAGGGCGACATGATGCCGCACCATTTTGGCAAGCACGGGCCGATGTGGGAAGCCCACGTCTATGAAGATATCATGCAGCTTGCCGACTGGGTGACTGGCGACGGAGCCGCGCCACTTTGTTCCACGGCGCACGCCCGCCACGTGATCGAGATGATCGATGCCTGTTATGCGTCGGCGCGGAGCGGGAGCAGGATAACGCTTGCCACGAGCTTCACGCCCATGACTCTCGAAGAGATCAATGCCAGTCTGGAGAGATTCGGCGGCAAGGGCGGATCGAAGGAATCGCCCCGCCTCTGGATACCCCGGCAGTAGCGGCGTCTTTCATGCCCGTCTGGGTGCGGGAATCATTGGCGTTCGCAGCGAGGAGGGCATATGCTCCGGCTTGCTTTCATCGGGAGCGGGTACAATCTCAAGCACATGGAAGTGGTTGCAGAGAGGCCCGACGTGAAGATCGTCGGAGTCTTCAGTCGAGACATCACGAACGCAAGAAATGCAACACGACGCTTCGGGGGCGTGCCCTACGACGACTACAGCACGATGCTGGAGAAGGAAGAAATAGACGCCGCCTATATCGGACTTCCCCCGTACCTTCACGGCAGGCCCGAAGAAATCTGCATCGAAAAGAAGATCCACATGTTTATCGAGAAGCCGGTCAGCATCAGCGTAAAGACGGCGCAAAACATACTGAGAAGGGCCGAGCGGAGAGGGATATTCCTTTTCGCGGGATACAAGTACCGCTACAGCCGTCTTGTTCACAAGTTGGCGAAGATTCTGGAGAAGGAAAAGGTCTTCTACTTTGACGGCTCCTTCAATATGAAGAATGTGCCCGAGAAGGAGTGGTGGAGCAGAAAGAGCATGTCCGGCGGGCAGATGGTCGAACAGGCAACACACCTGGTCGACCTGGTCAGGCTCCTTTTTGGCGAGGTCGTCGACAGGAAGCTCATCACGACGTGCGTCACTTTCGAGAAACTCGACATTCCTGATTCCTCCGCGCTGCTCGTCAAGTGCGAGCGGGGTGCCATCGGATGCATCCACTCCAGCTTCGCGGGCTCTGTTGCCGAAGCCGGGCTGGAAATCCATGCCGCGCGTACGCGGCTCGTCCTTACGACGGGAACTCCGAAAGTGAAACTGCTGGTAACGGGGAACAAGGCCCGACGTGAGTTCAACGAGGACGAGCGAGAATGCCGCAAGGAGGAGTCACGGGTGTTTCTGGAAGCCGTCAAGAGCGGCAACGGTCAATTGCTGAAAAACAACTACAGGGATGCGATCCTGACTCTCTCAGCTACGCTATGAAAGATACGCTTTGAAAGAACGGGAATGCCCCATGGGGCAGCCCTCCATCTGAAGGAGCATCGGGCCATGCAGCGCGTGTACGAGAAGGACCTTGTCGAGATCCATGAAGTGTCGCCTCAGGTGTATTTTCGAAAGGCGGACCTGAGGACGAGGAACCAGTGCAACGGGGCCTATTTTCTGAGCGAAGGTGTTGTCGGCGTCGTGGACGTTCCCACGATGGAGGCTGCTGAGGAGATGGAGGAGGAAAGCCGCCTGCTGTTTGGCCAGCCGATCAGTCGTGTGTTTTTGACGCACGGGCATGAAGACCACGTAGGTGGGCTTCCCGCCTTCCTTCGCCAAAACGTCACGATCTTCTGCTCGGAGCATCTTCTGGAGCGAATGCAGCTGAAGAGAGGGGATGTTGCCGCCACTCTTGTCGGGGTGAAGGGCCGCATTCCAGTGCGCATGGCTGACCTGGAGATTGAATGCCGAGCCCTGGAGGTCAGCGCTCACTCCTGGGGTGACATGCTCGTGAGCCTTCCCGGCAGGTGTCTGTGCACGGGCGATTTTGTCGTGGACTATCCATTCTTCTATTTTCACAGTGCCAACGTGGAGAATTGGATCGCTCAGCTCGGGAAGATTTCCGCAGAAGGCGGAGAGCATGTCATTCCCGGTCACGGAGACATCTTCCCGTTCTCGCGGATAGCGGAATCAGCAGATTTTATCCAGTCGCTCGCGCGGGCCGCCAGAGATTGTCTTTCAGGGCTGACGGAGACGCAGATTGAATCACTCAGTGAACAGACCATTCACGGGGTCGTTTCTGCCTATTTCTCGGCCGGAAACGCTGACGCACGCCGCATTCACGACCTTGCAGGTAGAATGGACGCTCATCGCGAGCTCCGCATGGTCGTGCGCTATTTCGCCTATGCAAAACTGTTCTGAGGGTTCCGTTCCGGGACGCCAGGATCAGGGACCCGGTCGAGAAGTGCCACCGTGCTCCAGGCTTCCTATGGAAAAGCAAAGCCCCTCCCGACGGGAGGGGCTTGCACGATCAGCGACTCAATGGGGGCCGTGGGCTCAGTCCCACTCCATTCCCCTCATCTTCTTGAAGTTTGCGAGGCTTCGCGAGATGCTCTCGAACTCGGTCTTGTTGTGGATGAAGTCCTGCTCGACGAAGATGTACGGGACCTTGGCTTCGTTGCCCGCGTCAATGACATCCTGAACCTTGATCATGCCGTCGCCGACTTCCGTGAAGTGCTCGGGCTTGACCGTTGCATGGAACGACGCATCGTCGACCGGCTTGCTCGGGTCCACCTGCGCCGCCGCGTTCAGCTCATGCACCAGGCTCAGTGGGAAATCCTTTTCGTGCAGAAGACACATGCGGCTCTTGTACTGGCGAATCTTCTCTGCGGGATCCAGGGCGCCGCGAATGGTCCAGTAGGCATCCAGCTCGATACCCAGCAGGTCGGGCTCGGTGTTGGCCATGATCAGGTCAAACATGAAGTCATTCCCGAATTTCTGGAACTCGTGCCAGTGATTGTGAAACAACAGCTTCATGCCGTTCTTCTTGAGGATCTCGCCGATCTTGTTGTAGAACTTGCAGCGGTCCAGCAGGTGCGCCTTGGTCGGCCAGTAGTCGATGGGGATGGAGATGTTCTTGCTCCCGATGTCCTGGTGATACTTGATGACCCCGTCGATGGTGGATTCCTCCAGAGGCATGACGTGCGCTCCGATGACCTTGATATGAAGGGAATCGATCTTCTTCTTCAGCTTGTCCGCCGGGACACCGAACCCCGTGCCCGCATCCTGTCTCGCAAAGTGATTGGCGAGCTCAATATACCTGTAACCCGCTTTTGCGACGATCTCAAGCGTGCCCATGGGATCTTTCTTGAACCCATTACGCACTGTGTACATTTGGAGCCCGGCTTTCATGGTCATACCCCCTTGTGGAAATGGTTTGTGGTCTTTCGTGCAGGCCCAATGCGAGCACCGGAACCGCTTATTGATTGGAATCCTACCACATAATATGGTCTATGTCAACCAAAAAAAAGACAAAAGTGTATCCGCGCAAGCCCTAATGGGAATGACGCTGGCAGAGAGACGACGCCTCCCGCGAGCCTGATGCTGGGGCGGGCAGGTGACGTGGCGCGGCGACTCACCCCGGAAGTTGGAATTGGCGCTCCGCCGACGGGCGGACTCTTCGAACCGATGTTGCCGCGAAGACGAGAGTCGTCACCGCCACAAACATGGCATTGTAGAGAAACATCGTGCGCACACCGACCCGTTCTCCCAGCCAGCCGCCGAGCAGTGTCCCTGCCAGACGGGCGACGCCAAAGAAAGCGAGCCCGAACATGGCCTGCCCCGAAGATCTAAGCCCCGGTGGGACGGAGCGGCTGACGTAGGTTGTCATTGCAAAGACGATAGGCATAGCGGTCAGCGCGTGCAGGACCTGTACGGGCAGGATCAGGTACATGTTGTGCAGGAAGTAGTAAAGGAACCATCGTGCGGTGATGAGGATGCCAGCCCCTAAGAGCATCCAGTCGGGCCCTACGGCGTCGAACAGCTTGTCGGCGAAAAGCAGGACCACCACCTCGGGAATGGCCGAAGCGAAGGTCGCGAGCCCTATCAGAAAAGGGGTTGCACCCATCTGCTCGTAGTAGATGGGAAAAAACGAGTAGTAGTAGACCAGGGTCGAGTTCACGAGCGTGATGTAGATGAGATAGACCAGGAGCTTTCGATCCCGCAACAGTTGCAGCGTAGAGACGGGCTTTCGGCGATCCTGGTGCCCGGCGATCTTCGGCAGCAGCTGAACAAAGCCGATCCCGGCAAGGCTCATGATGCTGAGAATGGCGAATGATATCGTGATGCTGTAGTTGGACAAGAGCCCCGCAACCAAGGCCATGATTGAATAGCCAACCGTGCCCGCAAGCCGGATTGGCCCATATCGCCATCCGACGCGCTGCGCATGCTCGAGGGTTACCGCGGCGGTCTGGGTCTCAATGCTGGCCTGGAAGAAGTTGAAAACGGCCATGGCTGCGAGAAGGAAGAAGAAGCTTCCGTGAACGTAGAACGCCAGCACGCTCGCCGCTGAGCCGAGGTACATCACGCTCAGGACGTTGTTCTTGTTTCGTGCCCGGTCACTTGCCTTTCCCCAGAATGGGTGCGCGAACAGCGAGAAGACTGTTCCAACAGCCAGGATCGTGCCAATCGCGCCCTGGGAGTAGCCGCGCAAATAGAAGAACAGCGGAAGGAATACCATGAAAATCGCAGTCGTGGCCTGATAGTTCGCATACGTCAGGATGAAAAGCGCGTACGTGGGTTTTCTCATTGGTGTCTCACTTGACGTGTGGGGGGCGGGCGCTCTCGCAACCGATGCCCCCTCACCCTCCGACAGCTTTCAAGATCAATCCACTATAGTTAGCGGTGATGCCAATGTCAAGTCACGCTGAGCCATAAATAGTACCCGTGATGACAATTTTTGGACATTCGTGGAGCTTCGTCCCACCTAGAACCCGCTCCTATGCCCCCCTGGCGCGCTTTGATTCCAGCCCGGAGGATTTTTCCCCCCGTCGCCGTGAGGACGATGAAGCCCGCTGCGGCAAGCAAGGGGAAGAATCCGAGAGCCAGGTGGAACGACGCCCACCGGGAAAGAACTGACACGATGAAGGGAGCCACGATGCCGCCAATGGGCACCGCGAGCTTCACGATGCCGAGCGCCGTGCCCGACATGTCCCGGTACATGGTCCACGTCAGCGTAGTGAGCAGCGGCAGAAGGGAGGACACGCCTGCGCCGGTGAGAACGAGCGCGACAAAGGTCCAGGCTCGTGGAAGCTCAGTGAAGAAAAGCACGGACGAGCAGGCTGCCGCGACGCCAAAAAGCCACCGGATCATGATCAGCAGCGGAACCCTTCCCGTCAGTAGACCGAGGAGAACGCAACCGGCAGTCACCCCTCATAGGAACAGCACCAGGCCGATGTTCGAGCTGACGAGGTCGTAGCCCCGCCCATCCCGCAGGAACCCCGGCAGAAGCCCGGTGAGGCCCAGCTCGGCGCCGATGCCGAAGGTTGCGAGGAGGAAGAAGAGCGCAAGTACTCCCTGGGTCCTGAGTAACCGCGCCCGCTGCCGCAGGGGAAGCGCCTCTGATCCTCCGCGGCCCGCGCTCGAGAAGAGGAACAGGATGGCGAGAGCCAGCACGAGGATCGCGGACCGGACCATCGAGCGGCGCCAGTCCATCTGCAGGAAGATGAGGTAGAGCGTGATGCCCATCGCCCCGAAGGTCACGAAGAAATGGTTCACGCTGATGTGCAGGCCCTGGCTCCGGTTGTGGATCCCGAGGAGCATGGCATCAGCCACTCCCTCATAGGCGCCGATCCCTCCGCCACTGAACAGCATGATCACGAGGTTCAGCGCGTAGTCCGGCCAGAGGTAGTACAGCGCGAATGATATCGAAAGGAGGAGGCTTGCCGCGGCCATCAGGAGTGCCCTGTCCGAGGTGTCGGCACAAGCGGCCGAGACGAGCATGGAGATGATGAAGCCCACGTTCTGAACCGAGATCAGGAGCCCGGTCTGGTAGGGGGTATGGCCGATGCTCCCCGAGGCGGCTCCGATCACGGCTGTGCCGACTCCGAGAAAGAACATGGAAAGGTACGATGATCCTGTCAGCACGCCCCGGTGCCTGATCACGGGAAGCTCCTTCCTTGCTGCTGATTGACACACTCGCGCCCGGGGCTCCGCCGCGGCGGGCATGACGCTGGTCAGCGTGCCGCCGGTATCCGCCGGGCGCGGCGTGCAATCAAGCTCTGTCATGCGGGGGCGGATGCCCCGACTCAGGCCTCAGTCCAGATGGAGGGCGCACACCACGCTTTTGCACTTTTCTTACACACGTTTTCCGTCTCCCTGACAACCGCGAGAAGCCTGCGCGCCATGCTCGTCGCATGAACAGTGAGGAGGTGCATATGAGCAGTCTCGGCGTAGGGCGGCGTGTGGTCCTGTGTGCGGCGGCGCTGGCAGCGATGATCCTGCCGGCGCTCTGCAGGGCGGACGGTCTCATTATCATCGACAATCCCCCGCGTGTGATGACGGGGCATTTCAGCCTTGCGCCCCTTTCGGTCTCCTATCACCACGAATGGTAGTAGCGATTATGGGACCTTCGCGCACGGCAGCGGGGAATTTGGAGGCACAGCGGTTCCTTTTGTGCTCGGGCAGCAACGCGGGGAGGCCGGGGGTGCCCTGCACATCGCCGCAGGGGTAGAATCGGCTACGGCGCGGGGCGATGCTCCTCGGCGATGCCGCGCTGCCGGTCGTTTGGCCTGCGTCGGGGACAGGGATCTGCCACGATGTGCACGGCGGGGTGAGGCTGGTCAGCGCAGAGAGGAAACTTCCAGGCCTGGAGGGGCAGCGCCGGTCTTGGTCAGGTGCAGGAGGATCCTTTGGACCTCAGGGGGATCGGTGACAACGGCAAGCACCTTCATGGGGGAGCCGCAGCGGTTGCAGCGAAGCGCGTCCACCTCGTAGACCTTGGCCAGCAGCCGCGCCCATGCAGAACGCGATTCCCGAGTGGAGACGGACGGCTCGGCACTATTCTGAAGAACCGTTCGCACAGGCGGGGGAGGCTGCTGGTGGTGCTGCTGCAGCCATCCCTCGGGGGCCAGGCGCACCAACCAGGGCTTGCGCGACCAGGTCCCGCGGGAACGCGAAGAGTACAACCCGTAACGGCGCACCAGGTGGGCGCGCGCATCGGGCAGGTGCTGCAGGAGTTGGACGAGGAACTCCAGGGCGGGGAACAACCGGGCGTTTGTCTTGATGTACGGATTGTACTCCGAGCGGCACAGGACGCTGGCCTCGTGTTCTTCCACCAGCATCTTGCTGAGAGAGACCGGCGGGCGTGTGATGTACTGGGCAAGAGCCTCACGGGCTCGGGAGGAGGAAGCGGGTATCTTCACCGACATATCCAGGCTGAAGCCGCTGTGGGTCCAGCCCAGCATGCTCTTTGCCAGGCGCTCGTTGATGAGCGAGCGCCTGAGGAAGAAGGCGACCATGGAGGCGCGGAAGTACTGTGCCAGTCGTGGCAAGTCCAGGGAGGGGCTCCCGCCGCGCAAGCGCGGCTGCCGCCCTGGGGTAGGTGCACGAATCGCCCTTTCTGATCGAAACCGCCCTCAAGGACGATGCCGTGGAGGTGGGGATTGAACCGCACGAAGTCTCCCGCAGAGGCGTAGGCGATCACGGCAGCGCCCTGGATCTTCCTGCCCGCGGCCGCGCTGTAGACGCCCTGCATCATGCGGTAGACGAGCCTGCTTACATCGCCGACGAGGCGGTGATCTGGCGGAAGAATACTCGGAGCACCTTGGGAAAAGTGAAGACGATCTGGCGGTGAGGGAGGCGCAGCAGGAGCCGCTCGTTTATGTACTCGCCGAACAGCAGGGTTCGCTTCTGCGAGCATGAGGGGCACAAATGGAATACCTTGCAGCTGAACGGGCGGAAGTATTCTGACGTGCACTCGGTGTTCGTGCACTTGATCCTGGCGATGCCCTTGGTGTAGTCCCCGCATTCCAGGAACCGTTCAACGGCGTTCGCGATGCGTCCCAGCCGGTACTTGCCCAGCCGTGCGGCGAACTCGGGGTTGTATCGAGCAAGCAACTCGGGGAAATGGGCGTGGAAAAGCCTCTGTAGCGAGCTTGTGCCCCGCGGGCGATACGTGCCCGGGGCTGTCGCGTCCAAGGCCAGCGCGAGTTGGTCTGCCACGTATGGATAGACGGCCCAACGGTACGCGCTGTGTTACTGCCGCCATCGTCCGCAAGTCCAACGGCGACGCGTGAGTCGCACGGGGATGACATCGACCAAAGGAAAGGTCAGGGGCGGGAATGCGCAGACCAGCGTGAGCTGCTCCGCGGTGAGGCCTGCCTGCTTCAGCCTCGGAAGATGTTGGTCTTCGACTGCGTTCAAACGGTCTTGGGAACCGTCGGAAAGTGTCGTCCGACGGATGCAGTTTCTGACATCTTGTATCTGACAGGCGCGTGGTTCTTTCCATTGTCTGATAACGCAACTTTTTGTCTAGATAGGAATTACAAATGCCCCAGGGATGACTCGAACATCTGACCTACGGTTTAGGAAAACGAGTCGGTGCCGATCGAGCCCGCGTCTCTCTGCAACTCACTGCCGATTATTGTAAGTCCCTGCAAGGAGCTGCGTCAATCAGAATCTGCCGCGAAGTTGGTCAGCTTGCATTGACCTGCATCTATTCGCAACAATCTGCGCTTTTTTCTCATATCTTTTATCTCACACTTTAGTCGGCCAAACGTTGTCCATCTGACATCAGGTCCTCCGTTGCAGCGCCAGTCTTCCCTGTGGACCCGATTCGCTTCGCTTGCGCTGCTGATACGCCTGACGACGCCGTCCCCGGCCCGCATTTCGCGTCAAGGCGCGCTCCACCAGCACGCCAAAGTCCCGTAGACGGCCCTCGCCAGGGTCATCGAGGGCGCTGCGACGACGGGAGGCGCGATCCAGTTGCCCGTAATTCGGCGAGCCCGGTTCCTCCCCCTCGCTGAAGAACAGCGCCAGGCCGTCTTTACCCGGGGCGAGATGTCGAGTCGCCCGGTACCGCGCAAGTCGGCGAGCGCGAAGTGGATGCCACAGCCCTTGCCAGTCCCGATGGGGCCGTAGCTCACGATGATCTCGATAAACGACTCGCCAAGCTGCCGAGGGAGCGCGGCCTGGACAGCCCTGCAGCCGCCAGGCCGCAGGGGCTTACGTGACCGGGAAGCCCTCGATGTCGGCGGCGGCCGACAGGCGGGCGTCTCCGGAGATGAACGCGAGCGTGGAGGGGTCGCCGTGCGCGGCGGCGAGCGCGGCGGCGAGTTGCAGGGCGTCGGCCGCGCGGAGGGGGTGAACCCGCAGCAGGCGGAGCGCGGTCCGTCGAACGGCCGCAGAAGGCTCCACCTCCGCCCACGCGGCGGCGTACATCGTGAGCCTGCGAAGCGCGGCCCCGAAGCCTGCCTCGTCGAGCGAACCTTCGCGCCGGAGTCGGCCGAGGGCCGATGCGCACTCGACCCGGGTGGCCCACCACGTGACGATCACGGAGTCTGCGTCCAGGATGCGCTGCCTGTCTGCCGTCGACGCCTCCTCGACCAGGAGCGGCACGATGCCGGATGCGTCCCAGTACTTCACGGGGAGTCCTCGCGGTCGGCCAGAAGCGCTTTCACCGCGCTGTCGGCTCTCACCAGCTGCGGAAGAGGCTCCGCACGGAGCGCGGCCACGTCGAGGGTGCGCTCCGGCGGAGAAACGATCCCCTCGCCGATCAACACGGCGAGACGGTCGTCCTTCGTCCCCGGAGACCCGCGCACCGGCTCGATCCGTGCAACGGGCACTTTTCGCTCCGTGATCAGGATCGTCTCTCCTCGCCGAACCTCGTCGAGCAATCGGCTGAGGCCGTTCTTCGTTTCGGTTATGGTAGCTCTTTTCATAAAGCCATAATAGCCTTCTCAATGAGCACTGTCAATACCTGTTCCTCAGGCAGCTGGCATCGCCAAGGCGCAAGACCATGCGGAACAAGCGAAACTGAGGAGCGAGAAAGGAGGGCAGATCGTGATAGGGAAATCATCATCATTCTTGACAAGAGAGCTTTGAGAGGTTATTGGAATTGAGTCGGCAAAGGTGGGTCACAAAAAGTGACGACCCTGGTCACAAGACATGATGGATTCCAAGTGGGCGATGGGTCTCAACCGCCTTCCCGCATAATGCTGTGCCAGTTTGGGTGAGGAAAATTTGTCTACGTGATTCGCACGAAATCCTCTGGAGAAATGCCCGCCTGTTTCAGGATGGCTCGCAGCGTACCCTCGGGTATATCGCCGGGGTGATTTGGAACTGTCGTCCGCCGCCGAGTTGCCGGATTCCACCAGATCTCGTGGCTTCCCTTCGCGTGGCGGTCAAATGAGAACCCGAGCTCTCGTAGGCGCCGTACCACTTCTCGGCAGCGGAATCCCGAGAGCTGGCCCATCAGGTCCCGACAGCGACGTTGAGCTCAATGCGGGTGGTGATGGGATGCAAGCCGGCGGGAAGCGGATCTCCATGTTCAACGTAGGAGTCAAGTAGCTTGCGTGCCACATCGCGGGCGATGTCCACTGTTTCGGCCACCGTTCTCCCTTGGGCGACCAGTCCTGGGAGGTCATCCGAAGTGGCCAGGAACTGGCCTTCAGGAAGCGCTTCGACGGTCAGCCGGATGGAGTACTCGCCAGATCCCTTGGTCATGTCAAACAAGGATAGCGAAGACAGCCCTTTGCTGCAAGGCCACATCTTGCGTCCGTTGTCACATCCTGCGTCCGGAGCGGCTGCAAGGTGCTCGTCGATTCGGACGGGGACGTGCGGGCGCTGGGGAGATCAGTTGTGGCGGCGAAGAAAGCATCCGCGAACCGTAGCGGGCATTTTGCAAGGGGTCAGCTTCCTCACCTTTGCATGCGGTCGGGCCCAAGTGGAGCGGGCTTCCTTGACCGAGACGGATCGATCGACGGTATCCTGAGACGCTGGCCGGCGGGCGCGGACTTACAGAATGAGGCGCTACGGTTTTGGGAAACCGTAGAAGCCGTCGCCCTATTGCTCCAGTTTCTCACATCTTTTATCTGATAGCGCATGCGATCTTCCGGCGCTCAAGTATGCAATTCTTTTTGCAGCCGGTGGTTACATTTGCCCCAGAGATGACTCGAACATCCGACCTACGGTTTAGGAAAACGGGTCCGATCCGTCTCGGCGCGTGTCTCTCTGCAACTCATTGCAATCTATTGGGAACCTCGAAAAACTAGCTGT
>PMZS01000051.1:31646-38086 GCA_003170115.1 Spirochaetaceae bacterium | reverse complement strand
GCGGCGTAGGCAAGCTTCCGCGTGGCTGCCTTGATCGGGTCTATGTCGCCGATAAGGTCCGCGATGGTCACATCCGGCGTGGCCAGCTTCTCGCGATACCGCGCATCCCGGGGCATCCACTCGATCGGGGTCGCGTCCCCGCGTGACGCCACGAGCTCCCTGCCCTTCCTGCTCACCGGCGCCAGTGGATCGTCATTGGTTTCCGTGCCCGCAATGACAGGCACCTGCTCGTCAAGAAAGCGGACAAGGCCGCGAAGGATTCTCGTCTTGGCCTGGCCCCGGAGCCCCAGGAGTATGAAATCGTGCTTCGAAAGAAGGGCGTTCATCAGGCCGGGGACCACCGTGGATTCGTAGCCGATGATTCCCGGAAAAAGCTCCTCCCGGGATCGGAGCATGCGCACCACGTTGTCACGCATCTCCTCCTTCACGGTCCGCAGCCTGTAGCCGGACGATTTCAATTCACCAAGTGTTTTCGGAAGACTCACCAGCACCTCCTCGAATCAGCAAAGAGAAGGTACTGAATTCCGGCGGAATGGGGAACGAAAGCAAGGCGGGTTTGAGAGCGGCCTCCCCCGCCTCCCCCACCCGTGTTGACGCCGGAAGGCGATTCCATGGTATACTGTGCGAAACGCAATCACCGCGCACCGAGGGGGATTCATATCAGGCGTATTGCGCTCATCTGCCTGCTCGCCGCAGTCGTGCCCTTCGGCTCACTTTTCGCCGAGTCCGGGACGGCGGCGCATGAACAGGGGTTCAACCTCTCCACCACGCTCTTTGCCGAGCTCACCGACAACTTCGATCGGCCGTACGCGTCCTTCCCGCTTTTGAATCTCGAAGGCGTCCACCTTACCCTCAGAATCACCAAGCATTTCATACTCATGACGGTTGTGGGCCTGCTCGTGCTCGCCAGCATGTTCTATCTAGCCCGCAAGCTTCGCAACCCGTACAAGAAACCCACCCGGCTGCAGAGCCTGTTCGAATCCCTGATCGAATACATGCGCCGGGAAGTCTACGAGCCCGTCCTCGGAGAGGAGGGGCGGAAGTATCACCTCCTTTGCTTCACCTTCTTCCTCTTCATCCTCTACTCGAACCTCCTCGGCATGATCCCTCCGTTCGCGCCGCTTGCGCCGAAGGGGGGCGGCGAGATGGTCTGGCTGGGCGGCGCGGTCACGGGAAACCTCGCCACGACGGCCGGGCTGGGACTCATCACCTTCATGGTCTTCAACATCCAGGGCATGATGTCGAAGGGGGTGCTCGGGTACTGGCGGGAGCTGATCCCTCACGGGACGCCGGCGTGGATGGCGCCGTTCACCCTGCTCCTGGAGATCGTGGGGATATTCTCCAAGACGCTCGCCCTGATCATGAGGTTGTTCGCGAACATGATCGGGGGACACGTGGCGATGCTCGTGATATTGTTGATGGTCCTGAAGTTCCAGTCCCTTGCCATCGGCCCGGTGGCGGTGCTCGTCGATCTTGCCATCTCGGCTCTCGAGCTGTTCGTGGCCGTCCTGCAGGCCTACATCTTTTCCTTCCTCTCCGCGCTGTTCATCGGCCTGGCAATGAGGAAGCATTGAGACGCGAATACCGGTCCCCCTGGGGGACCGTTTTCGAAATCTCTCTACGTGAGGAGAACGACATGGATACCGCAGCCCTTGCACCAGCAATCATGAAGTTCGGGGCGTACATCGGAGCCTGTATCGGCGCGGGACTCGCCGTCCTCGGCGTCGGCATCGGCCTCGGGCGCATCGGGGCAAGCGCCCTGGAAGGCATTGCGCGCCAGCCCGAAGCAATCAGCAAGATCCAGACGAACATGCTGCTCGCCGCGGTCCTCGTGGAAGGAGTCGGCATCATCGCGCTGGTCATCTGCATCCTGGCCATCGTGTCATAGGAGCCCCTCATGGCGCTTCTTCGCGTCGATCCCGGCCTCATCATCTGGCTGTGGATCACCTTTGGCATCATCCTCCTCATCCTGCGGCTCACCGTCTGGGGGAAGATCACCGGTGGCCTGGATAAGAGATCCCAGAAGATCGCTTCGGACCTCGAATCGGCCCGACTGGCCGGAGAGAAGGCGAGCGCGGTTCTCGCGGAGTACGACCAGAAGATCCGCGAGGGAAAGGCCGAGGCCGCCCTCATCATCGAGGCGGCGCGCAACGAGGCGTCGCGCCTCCGGGAGAGCATCCTTCTGCAGTCACAGGCGGAGGCACGCGAGGTGATGGAGCGCACCGCCCAGGAGATCGTACGAGCGCAGGAGGACGCCGAACGCGCGCTGCGCGGCCAGGTGGTGTCCCTGTCATTCGCCATCGCCGACTCGATTCTCAAGAGGGAGACCGGCAACGCGGACAACCGGGCCTTCGTGGAGGAGTTCGCCGACAAGCTGATCGCCGCTGGCAGCGGCGGACCTTCGCGAAACTGAGGCCGCCGCGTGACGAGCAGCGTCGGCCGCAACTATGCCCGGGCACTCTTCGACCTGGCGTCGGAAACCTCTTCACGGGAAGCCGTGGAAGAGGACCTTCGCGTTGCCCGGGATGCCCTGTTCGGCGTTCGCGAGGCCCGGGGGTTCCTCTCAAACCGGCTCATAAGCAGGGTCACGAAGAAGAACCTGGTGCGCTCAAGCTTCGAGGGGAAGGTGGACGGCCGTCTGCTCATTCTTCTCTTCCTCCTGATAGACAGGGGCCGCATGGCCCTCCTGGGGGAGGTCTGTGAAGAGTTCGAGCGGCTCTGCCGCCTGGCGCGCGGCGTCCGGAAGGTGACGGTGTACTCCGCGTTCCCCCTCGGGGATGAGGAAAAGAAAAAAATCACGCGTTCACTGGAATCGCGCCTGGGAGTCCGGGTGGAGCTGGAGACGGCCATCAGGAAATCGCTCATCGCGGGGGTGATCGCGGAGAGCGAAGGCCAGGAGATAGAGTTCAGCGTCGAAGGTCAGATGAAAACCCTGGCGGCCAGCCTTCTGGGGAGGTAGAGGAAGACAATGCGCATCAATCTGGAAGAGATATCGGGACGGATCAGGGAAGAGATTCGCGGTTACTCCAAGAATCTGGAGATCGACGAGACGGGGACCATTGTCGAGCTCGGCGACGGCATTGCCCGCATCTACGGGATGCGCGGGGCCATGGCCATGGAGATGCTGGAGTTCGAGACGGGGGTCTTCGGTCTTGCGCTGAACCTGGAAGAGGACAGCGTCGGCGCGGTCATCCTCGGCAACTACCTCGACCTGCACGAAGGCGGCAAGGTCAGGAGA
This sequence comes from Spirochaetaceae bacterium, assembly GCA_003170115.1. Taxonomy (GTDB): domain Bacteria; phylum Spirochaetota; class Spirochaetia; order SZUA-6; family Fen-1364; genus Fen-1364. The sequence goes on along the minus strand of PMZS01000051.1, from coordinate 34,848 downwards.
ACCGGCCGGGTCCTCGAGGTGCCCGTGGGGCACGAACTGGTGGGCCGGGTGGTCAATCCGCTCGGCATTCCCATCGATGACAAGGGTCCGATCGCATCGACCCGCACCCGTCCGGTGGAGTTCAAGGCGCCCGGCATCCGTGACCGGCAGTCCGTCAAGGAGCCCCTGCAGACCGGGGTGAAAGCCATCGATGCCATGGTCCCCATTGGGAGGGGACAGCGCGAGCTCCTGATCGGGGACCGCGGCAATGGCAAGGAATCCCTGGCCATGGACGCGATCATCTACCAGAAGAACACGGGGGTGATTTGCGTCTACGTGGCCATCGGCCAGAAAGCCTCCATGGTGGCCGGCATCGTGGAGGCGCTCCGGTCCCGAGGCGCAATGGAGCACACCATCATCGTGGCCGCCACGGCGGCGGAGCCGGCGGCGCTGCAGTACATCGCTCCCTACGCCGGGTGCGCCATGGCCGAGTTCTTCATGTACGAGGAGCACAAGGATACCCTTGTCGTGTACGACGACCTCTCCCGGCAGGCCAACGCCTACCGGCAGCTCGCGCTCCTCCTCCGAAGGCCTCCCGGCAGGGAGGCGTACCCGGGGGACGTGTTCTACCTGCACTCGCGCCTGCTGGAGCGCGCGGCGCGCCTGTCCAACGAGCTGGGCGGAGGCTCACTCACCGCCCTGCCAATGATCGAGACCCAGGAGGGCGAGGTCTCCGCGTACATCCCCACGAACGTGATTTCAATCACGGATGGCCAGATCTACCTGCGCACGGACCTGTACAACGCGGGCATCCGACCCGCGATCGACGTCGGACTGTCGGTATCCCGCGTGGGCGGCAATGCCCAGATCAAGGCGATGAAGCAGGTGGCCGGCTCTCTGCGCATCGACCTTGCCGCCTACCGGGAGCTGGAAGCCTTCTCGCAGATGGGCACGGAGCTGGACAAGGCCACTCAGGCGCAGTTGGCCCGCGGCGCGCGGCTTGTGGAGGTGCTCAAGCAATCCCAGTATTCGCCCGTGCCCGTGGAGGAGCAGGTCATGATCCTGTACGCCGCCACCCGCGGCTTCATGGATGACGTGCCAGTGGCCCGGGTGCGCGACTTTGAGAACAAGTTCCTGGAGTACATGCGCAGCGCGAAACCAGACATCCTCGCGGGAATCAGGAACCTCGGGACGCTGTCGGAGCCCGAGGTCCTGTCCGAGGCCATCAACGCGTTCAAGAAGACATTCTGATGGCGAAGACTCGGGATATCCGCAAGCGGATCGGGAGCGTCCGCAACATTCACAAGATCACGCGCACCATGGAAAAGGTGGCCCAGTCAAAGGGGATGAAGCTCACCGGAAGGTTCGACAACGCAAAGAGCTTCCGGCGGGACGCGGCGAGGCTTCTCACCGAGGCGCTGGGCGCGCCGCTGGCGAGTATGGAGGCCGCCCAGAACCTGGCGGCGCATCCCCTCGGCGCTCTCAGGCCCGGAAAAAACCGGGTCCTGCTCTTCTGCGTCACCTCCAGCCGCGGGCTGTGCGGCGGATACAACGCCAAGGTCATCCAGGCCGCGAAGGCGCGCATGGAGGCGCTGCGCAATGAGGGGATGGAATCGCTCCTGGCGGTGATGGGGAGGAAGGGACTGGCGTACTATCGTTATCACAACCAGGCAGTGGCCATCTCCATACCCGATGCGGACGAGAATATCCCGTTCAGCCGGCTGGACGAGGTCGTCGAGCAGATCTGCCGGCAGCTCGTTGCGAAAGAGTTCGACGCCGTGGAGATCGTCTCCACCCGATTCAGGTCGCGGGCCGTGCAGGAAGTGCGGATTGCCGCCCTCCTGCCGTTCGTGCCCGCCATCGCCATTGCGGCCATCGGCACCGGGCCGGCAGCCCCCTCGGAAGGTCCGGACGGGGAGCCGCTGTACCTGGTGGAGCCGGACAGGGGGCGCCTCCTGGGCGTGCTCCTCCCGCTCCTTGTGAAAGCGGAGCTTTTCTGCGTGGTCCTGGAGGCGATGCTCTGCGAGCAGGCGCAGCGCTCGGCGGCGATGCGGAGCGCATCAGACAATGCGCAGTCCATGACCAAGCGCTTGACGCGGACCTACAACAGGGTGCGCCAGGCCCAGATTACAAATGAAATGATAGAGATCATAAGCGGAAGCGAAGGGGGCAGGACATGAGCGCAGGCGGCAAGGGAACCGTGATCCAGGTGATCGGATCGATCCTGGACGCGGAGTTCGAGGAGGGGCACCTTCCCGAGATCCGCAACGCCCTGGTCATCGACTCCGAGATCGGAGGCAGGAAGACTCACCTGGTGAGCGAGGTCCAGCAGCACCTCGGGGGAAACCGGGTCCGCGCCGTCGCGCTGGATTCCACGGACGGCATCCCCCGCGGGTGCCCGATCGTGGACACCGGAACGTCCATCACCGTGCCCGTGGGCAAGGAAGTCCTCGGCCGGGTGTTCAACCTGCTGGGCGAACCCGTGGACGGAAAGGGACCGGCGAACACCCAGAAGCGTATGCCCATCCATCGCCCGGGCGTGCCTTTTGCCCAGCTGGAAGCGAAGACCCAGATCTTCGAGACGGGAATCAAGGTCATCGACCTTCTCTGCCCCTACGTGCGGGGAGGAAAGACGGGTCTCTTCGGGGGCGCCGGCGTGGGGAAGACCGTGGTCATCGAGGAGCTCATTCACAACATCGCAACCCAGTACGGCGGGTATTCCATCTTTGCCGGCGTCGGCGAGCGCACCCGGGAAGGCAATGACCTGTGGAAGGAGATGCAGGAATCGAAGGTCCTTGAAAAGGCCTGCCTGGTCTTCGGTCAGATGAACGAGCCGCCGGGCGCACGCCTGCGGGTTGCCCTCTCCGCGCTCACGATGGCGGAGTATTTCCGCGACGACGGCATGGACATCCTCCTCTTCGTCGACAACATCTTCCGTTTCACGCAGGCGGGAAGCGAGGTCTCGGCCCTCCTGGGCAGGATGCCCTCCGCGGTGGGCTACCAGCCCACCCTCTCATCGGAGATGGGCGAGCTGCAGGAGCGCATCACCTCNNCAGGAGCGCATCACGTCCACCAAAACCGGCTCCATCACCTCCATCCAGGCCGTGTACGTTCCGGCGGACGACATCACCGATCCGGCCGCCGCGGCGGTGTTCACGCATCTGGACGCGACGACCGTTCTCTCGCGGCAGATCGCGGAAAAGGGCATCTACCCGGCCGTCGA